>CANQUH010000018.1 GCA_947626965.1 uncultured Lachnospiraceae bacterium | reverse complement strand
GAATATCCGTCGGACAGGATTTTTGTCATCGGGGGAGAGAGCATCTACCGGCAGTTTCTTCCGTACTGCGATGTTGTACATGTGACAAAGATCGATCATCTGTACCAGGCGGACGCGTTTTTTCCGGATCTCGATGCGATGGAAGACTGGGAGATCACGGGAGACAGTGAGGAACAGACGTATTTTGATCTGGAATATACATTTTACCGCTATGAAAGAAAGCGGTAGTCTCCGGGGAAAAGAAAATACGCTCCGCGAGGGTTTTGAATGCCAGTGGCACTCGTTTAGAACCAACCGAAACGAAGTGAAGATGAAACGAAGTAAAAACCCGGAACAGAGTGGAACGCGCGGGGATTCGGAGCTGAAGATGTTTGCTGACGCAGCCCCGAATCCCACGCACAAAACTCACAGGCAAGTTTTGAATTTGTCTGTTACGCTTTGCGCCGCATACTTCTGTATTTTTCCTCACAGTAGCGGCAGCGGTAGATCTCTTTTTCCGGGTCGGCGAGGAAAAATACCTGATCAAGCCCCTGCTCGATGGAGGTGATGCAGCGCGGGTTTTTGCAGGTGATGATGTTTACGAGCTGCTCCGGAAGAGAGAGCACCTTTTTTGAGACGATTCTCGCGTCCTTGATGATATTGACGGTGATTTTATGGTCGATGTAGCCGAGCACATTGAGATCAAGCTGGTCAATCGGGCATTCCACCTTGATGATATCTTTCTTTCCCATCTTGTTGCTGTGCGCGTTCTTGATGATGGCGACGCAGCAGTCCATCTTGTCCAGGTTCAGATAACGGTAAATCTGCATGCTTTTTCCGGCCTCGATATGGTCGAGGACGACTCCTTCATTTAACTGACCGACATTTAACATACTTCCACCTCCAGTAATGTGAGAATTAATGCCATTCTGACATATACGCCATACTGCACCTGCTTGAAATAAACTGCCCGCGGATCATCATCCACTTCGACGGAGATTTCATTGACACGGGGAAGCGGATGGAGAACCAGCATGTCCGGTCCCGCGAGCTTCATTTTAGCTTTGTCCAGGATGTAGAAATCCTTCATCCGGACATAATCTTCTTCATTAAAGAAACGTTCCTTCTGGACGCGCGTCATGTAGAGCAAGTCAAGCTCAGGGAGCGCGTCTTCAAGCCGGACCACTTCGCGGAAGCTCTGGTTGTTCCGTCTCAGCACATCCTCGCGGATGTAGTCGGGAATCCGAAGCTCCTCCGGGGAGATCAGGATGAAGTGCACATTCGGGTAGCGGACCAGCGCGTGGATCAGGGAATGGACGGTACGTCCGAATTTGAGATCGCCGCACAGACCGATCGTGAGATTGTCAAGCCGTCCTTTCAGGGAGCGGATGGTCAGCAGGTCGGTCAGCGTCTGCGTCGGATGCTGGTGTCCGCCGTCTCCGGCATTGATCACCGGGATCGAGGATTTCAGGGAAGCGACAAGAGGCGCTCCTTCCTTTGGATGACGCATGGCGCAGATGTCCGCGTAGCAGGAAACGATCCGGATCGTGTCTGCGACGCTTTCGCCTTTGGCTGCGGAACTGGAATCGGCCGAAGAAAAACCAAGTACACTGCCGCCCAGGTTCAGCATGGCTGCTTCGAAGCTGAGTCTGGTACGGGTACTTGGTTCATAAAAAAGTGTTGCAATTTTTTTGCCGTCACAGGCATGTGCGTATTTTTTGGGATTCTTTTCAATATCATTTGCCAGATTGAGAAGATTGTCAAGCTCTTTGACTGTAAAGTCCAGGGGACTCATCAGATGTCTCATAGGAACCTCCTTGTAAACTGTTTTGACAGATTTTATAAAACTGTTATAACGTGTGCTCCTGGCAGGGCAAAAATTGCTGGGACTATCATATACTATCAGGAGCAATATTTCAAGAGGTTTTTACAGAGAAAGCCCTCCGTGGGCTTTCGTGTTTCCTCCGGCGTTTTGGGCGTTGACAGAGAACGAAAGGATTGATAGAATAGTCGGAGCGTTATAAAACTGAATGGATAAAGAGTTGGAGGAATGTGCTGTGAGCGATATGAAGAGTGAGATAACAAAACGCAGGACCTTTGCGATTATTTCCCATCCGGATGCAGGCAAGACCACTCTGACGGAAAAATTTCTGCTGTACGGAGGCGCAATCAATCTGGCGGGTTCTGTTAAAGGGAAGGCGACGGCGCGCCATGCGGTGTCGGACTGGATGGAAATCGAGAAAGAAAGAGGTATCTCAGTTACCTCATCGGTGCTTCAGTTTAATTACGGAGGGTACTGTATCAATATCCTGGACACGCCGGGTCATCAGGACTTTTCGGAGGACACATACCGAACGCTGATGGCGGCTGATTCCGCGGTGATGGTGATCGATGCGTCGAAAGGAGTGGAGGCGCAGACAAGAAAGCTTTTCAAAGTCTGTGTGATGAGGCATATTCCGATTTTTACATTTATTAATAAACTGGACCGCGACGCGAACGATTCCTTTGAACTGCTTGATGATATCGAGAAGGAACTTGGCATCGCCACCTGCCCGGTAAACTGGCCGATTGGTTCCGGAAAGAATTTTAAAGGCGTCTATGAGCGGGCGGCGCGCAGAGTGACGACTTATACGGATACGCAGAAGGGGACGAAAGAAGGGATCGCGACAGAGATTGATATCGACGATCCTGCGCTCGCTTCCTTTATCGGTGAGGAAAACATGGAAACGCTCCGCGAGGAGATTGAACTGCTGGACGGAGCTTCGGCGGAGTTTGACCAGGAGAAGGTGAGCCGTGGGGAGCTCTCCCCGGTTTTCTTTGGTTCGGCGCTGACAAATTTCGGCGTGGAGATTTTTCTGAAGCATTTTCTTGCGATGACAACGCCGCCTTTGCCGCGGGTCTCAGACGCCGGCGTGGTCGATCCTCTGTCCGACGGTTTTTCCGCGTTCGTGTTCAAGATTCAGGCGAACATGAACAAAGCCCACAGGGACCGCATCGCGTTCATGCGGATCTGTTCCGGTAAGTTTGACGCCGGAATGGAAGTTTTTCATGTGCAGGGAGACAAGAAGCTCCGGCTTTCCCAGCCGCAGCAGATGATGGCGCAGGAGCGTCATATTGTTTCCGAGGCCTACGCCGGAGATATCATCGGAGTCTTTGATCCGGGCATTTTTTCAATCGGGGATACGGTCTGCAGAGTCGGGGACAGGTTTGCGTACGAGGGAATTCCGACATTTGCCCCGGAACACTTTGCGCGCGTGCGGCAGATCGATACGATGAAGCGCAAGCAGTTCATCAAGGGGATCAGTCAGATTGCCCAGGAAGGGGCGATCCAGATTTTCCAGGAATTCAACACGGGAATGGAGGAGATCATTGTCGGCGTAGTCGGCGTTCTGCAGTTTGACGTGCTGAAGTACCGCCTTGAGAATGAATACAACGTCAGCATTATCCTCGAGAACCTGCCGTATGAACACATCCGCTGGATTGAGAATGAAGATATTAACATGGACCGTATTGTCGGGACTTCTGATATGAAAAAAATCAGGGATCTGAAAGGCCGGCCGCTGCTGCTGTTTGTCAACAGCTGGTCAGTGGGCATGGTTCTCGACCGCAACAAGGATCTCCGTCTCTCGGAATTTGGAAGGCAGTAGTCCTGGAAAGCAGTTTTGGCAATAACTGGAAAAAGGATTTGAAATATTAAGTAAAATATGTGGTTTTCAAATCATTCATTTTTTGATATAATAAATACATCTGTTGAAAGATTCAGGAGGTTGGCTATGGAGAACGTGGAATACAAAGAAATGAACAGGAAAACAGGAACCCACAAACTTGAGAACGAAGAAAAATTCGGAGAAGTGCGCATTGCCGACGAAGTGGTTGCGATCATCGCCGGACTGGCGGCCTCCGAAGTCGAAGGAGTCGCCTCCATGGCAGGAAATGTCACCCGCGATATTATCGAGCGTCTTGGAATGAAGAGCCTCTCAAAGGGTGTGCGTGTAGCGCTGGAGGGGAACAAAGTCAATGTTCGTCTCGCGATCAATATCCAGTATGGATATAACGTGCCGGCGACCTGCACGAAGATACAGGAGCGGGTCAAAGCGGCGATCGAGACCATGACCGGTCTTGAAGTCGAAGAAGTGAACATCAAGATTGTAAATGTGGAGATGGAGTAACGGCAGCAGCGGCTTTGGTAACTCATAGATGAAACAGAGAGGGGACGCATCAGGTTCCCTTTTTGTATAATATGTTCGTGACAGTGAAACCCGCGCGGCGCGTTTTTTTGTTTATTCAAAGGCAGAGAGAAAATCCTGCCTGTGCAGGAGAACAGGCGTGCCCGCGAAACAGGCGAAACCTGCACAGCTGCTGCTGGTTCGTGTTTTGGCCTGTTCACTGATGCTGTGAGGGAAAAATATGAAGAGAAGCGAGATCAGAGAGAATCTGTTTAAAATGGTTTTTTTCACAGAATTCCATGACCAGGAAGAATTCAAAGAGCAGCAGGAGCTTTATTTTGAGGAACAGCTTCCCCAGGATACAGAGGAAAAGCAGATATCGGAAGAAGAACGGATGTCAGAGGAAGAGCGGACGTATATCATTCAGAAATTCGAGGATCTTATACAGAAGATGCCGGAAATCGACGGAAAGATCAATGCGGTTGCACGCGGCTGGAAGACAGGACGTATGGGAAAAACGGATCTGGCGATTCTGCGGCTTGCCGTGTACGAGATGCAGTACGAGGATTCGATTCCGGTCAAGGTGGCGATCAATGAGGCGGTTGAGCTTGCCAAAAAGTTCGGGGGAGATGCTTCTCCGTCTTTTGTAAACGGTATTCTTGCGAAGCTGGTGTAGGATATGCAGAAGGTATACTCTGTCGGACAGATCAATTCCTATATCAGGGATATGTTTGATCAGGATTTTGTTCTGAGCCGTATCGGAATTCGCGGAGAAGTCTCGAATTGTAAGTACCATACGTCCGGACATATCTATTTTTCTTTGAAGGATGAAAGCGGAAGTCTCGCCTGTGTGATGTTTGCAGGTGCAAGGAAAGGACTGGCTTTCCGCCTGAACAACGGACAGCAGGTGATCGTCCGGGGAAGTATCAGCGTCTACGAGCGCAGCGGCACCTATCAGCTGTACGCAAGCGAGATACAGCCCGACGGCGCGGGACTTTTGTATGAAAGATATCTTGCTCTGAAGCAGGAGCTGGAGGACATGGGAATGTTCGCGGCTGAATACAAGCAGCCGCTTCCTTTTTATGTGAGAAGACTTGGCGTGGTGACGGCCCCGACAGGGGCGGCCATCCGCGATATCATCAATGTTTCCACGAGAAGAAACCCCTGGATTCAGATTATCCTGTATCCTGCGCTGGTGCAGGGGCAGGGCGCCGCGGAAAGTGTCGCGAGAGGGATCTGGATGCTCGATCAGGCAGGAGTGGATGTGATGATCGTCGGCCGCGGGGGAGGATCAATCGAGGATCTGTGGGCGTTCAATGAAGAGATTGTCGCGCGTGCAATCTTTGCATGCAGAACGCCGGTCATCTCCGCGGTGGGTCATGAGACCGACACGACGATCTCGGATTTTGTCGCTGATCTGCGGGCTCCCACGCCGTCGGCTGCCGCGGAACTGGCAGTTATGGATGTCCGGGAACTGCTGGGACAGATACAGCTGTATCAGGAGCAGATGCAGCGGGCGATGGGGTATCGTCTGGAGGAGTACAGGCAGAAGCTGCTCCGTTCTCAGATGCGTCTTACCCATGCGTCTCCCGGCCAGCGGCTGAATGCGGACCGGCAGCACCTGATGGAGCTTGAGAGCAGGCTGCAGGAAAGAATGCAGGCGAATCTGCGCGAGAAGCGGCACCGCACGGGAATCTATATCGAAAAACTGCGCGGTCTTTCCCCGCTTGACAAGCTTGCGGCCGGCTATGGTTTTGTAACAGGCGAAAACGGAGCGAGGGTTTACTCGACCGGACAGGTCCGTCAGGGTGATCTGCTGACCATCTATGTCTCGGACGGCCGGATCACAGCCAGAGCGGAGGAGGTTGTGCCGGAAGGAAAGATGGAGTGAGGTCAGGCGGCGTGCCTTGTCAGATTCCGTCCCGGATGGAGGAATTCAATATGGAAAATATAAAGGAGAAAAAAATACAGGACAGCGAAGCAGATGTTCTGACGCTCGAGGAGGCGTTTGGCCGTCTGGATCAGGTGGTGGAGGCACTTGAGAGCCGGGAGATTTCTCTTGAGGATTCTTTTCGGATCTATCAGGAGGGCATGAAGCTGCTGAGAATGTGCAATGAGAAGATCGATCAGGTGGAAAAGAAAATCCTGGTGATCAACGGAGAGGGTGGTCTTGATGAATTTTGACAGTCAGATGAAGAAACGGGTGACGGAGGTCAAAAGTATTATTGAGAATTACCTGCCTGAAGAGCAGGGATTTCAGAGAACACTGCTGGAAGCGATGAATTACAGCATGCTGGTGGGCGGCAAGAAGCTGCGCCCGCTGCTGATGCAGCAGACGTACGTGATGTTCGGAGGAAAATCTGCGGTTGTGCAGCCGTTCATGGCGGCGATTGAGATGATCCACACACATTCCCTGATTCACGATGATCTCCCGGCGATGGACAATGATGAATACCGGAGGGGGAAGAAGACGACGCATGTCGTCTACGGCGAGGCAATCGCGATTCTCGCGGGAGACGCTCTGCTGAATCACGCGTACGAGACGGCGGCCAGGGCGTTTGAGATGGAACCGGACAACCGGAATATCGGCCGCGCTTTTGCCCTTCTCGCGTCCTGCACCGGGATCGACGGCATGATCGGCGGCCAGTCGGTGGATGTAGAGTACGAGGGGAAGCCGCTCACGAGAGAGCAGCTTACATTTATATATCACATGAAAACAGGCGCTCTGATAGAAGCGTCCATGGCGATCGGCGCTGTGCTTGCCGGAGCTTCGGAAGAGCATGTGGAGCAGATCCGCCGGATTGCGCAGAATGTCGGGATGGCTTTCCAGATTCAGGACGATATTCTGGATGTGATCGGGGAAGAGGAAGTAATCGGCAAACCGGTGGGAAGCGATAAAAAGAATAATAAGACAACTTATGTCACGGTGATGGGGCTGGAGAGAGCCCGTGAAGATGTGGCACGTTATTCCGCGGAAGCGGTGCGTCTGCTTGGGGAGCTGCCATATGAGAATGAATTTCTTCATGAACTGATTCTGCAGTTGATTCACCGCAGCGCCTGAGGAGGGCTGTCATGCTGTTGGATAAAATCAATGAGGTAAACGATATCAAAAAAATTGATAAGAATCAGCTTCCTCTGCTTGCGCAGGAAATCCGGGAGTTTCTGATTCAGAAAATCAGCGTGACCGGCGGTCATCTGGCCTCAAATCTCGGTGTTGTGGAGCTGACCATGGCGCTCCATCTTGTGTTTGACCTGCCGAAGGACAAGCTGATCTGGGATGTCGGGCATCAGTCTTACACGCACAAGCTTTTGACGGGGCGCAAGGATGGTTTTGATCAGCTCAGAAAGTACGGAGGCATGAGCGGTTTTCCAAAACGGAAGGAGAGCAGCTGCGATGCGTTTGATACGGGGCACAGTTCCACTTCTATTTCAGCCGGGCTCGGATACGTCCGTGCGCGCGAACTGCTCGGGCAGGACTACAATGTCGTATCAGTGATTGGGGACGGCGCACTGACCGGAGGAATGGCTTATGAGGCTCTGAACAATGCCTCGCAGCTCAAATCAAACTTTATCATTGTCCTGAACGACAATGACCGGTCGATCTCGGAAAACGTCGGGGGTATCTCCACTTATCTTGGAAATATCAGGACCGCGGGAGCATATACGGGGCTGAAGACGGGAGTGGAGAATACGCTGAACAAGATTCCGATCTACGGCGACGCGCTGATTCAGGGAATCCGCAACACAAAGCAGGGAATCAAACATATCCTGATTCCGGGCATGTTTTTTGAGGAGATGGGGATCACCTATCTGGGACCAGTGGACGGACATAACATCCAGCAGATCATCCGCGTTCTGCGTGAGGCGAAGCGGGTGAACGGCCCGGTGCTGGTGCATGTCAATACGGTGAAAGGGAAAGGATATCCTCCTGCCGAGCGGATGCCGGCCCGTTTCCACGGGACAGGCCCGTTTGAGCCGGATACCGGACTTCCGAAGGAGCGCAAGAAAAAGGCATCCTATACCGACGTATTTTCCACGGTTATGTGCAAGATGGGGGCGAGGGAGCCGAAGCTGGTCGCGATCACGGCGGCGATGCCGGACGGGACCGGACTGAAGCGTTTCCGGAATATGTACAGGGACCGGTTTTTTGACGTGGGAATCGCGGAGGGCCATGCGGTGACTTTTGCCGCCGGACTGGCGGCAGGAGGTCTGAAACCGGTCGTGGCGGTATATTCTTCGTTTCTTCAGAGAGCCTATGATCAGCTGATTCACGACGTCTGCATTCAGAATCTGCCGGTTGTCTTTGCGATTGACCGCGCGGGTCTTGTCGGCAGCGACGGGGAGACGCATCAGGGGATTTTTGATCTGTCGTTCCTCTCGGGAATTCCGAACATGTGCGTGATGGCGCCGAAAAATAAATGGGAGCTGGCGGATATGCTGAAGTATGCGATTGCGTACGACGGCCCGATCGCGATGCGCTATCCGCGCGGGGAGGCGTACGACGGGCTGGAGAAGTTCCGGGCGCCCATAGAGTACGGGAAGAGCGAGATCCTGTACGATGAGTGTTCGCTTGCCCTGATTGCGGTCGGGAGCATGGTAAAGACCGCGGAGCAGGTGCGCGCCATGCTGCGTGATCTGGGATACAGCTGCACGCTGGTCAACGCGCGCTTTGTAAAACCGGTCGACGAGGAGATGCTGGACTATCTGGCGAAGGATCACCGGCTTGTCGTGACGATGGAGGAAAATGTCAAAAACGGCGGCTTTGGAGAAAAAGTACTGGAATATTACAATGAGACAAGGGCAAAGCTGCATGTCATGCAGATCACTCTGCCGGATTATTATATAGAGCACGGGAACGTGGACATGCTCAGAAAGGAAACCTGTACGGACGCGGAATCTGTCTACAGGAGGATTGTGACAGAGTATCTTTCCATGTTTGAGGAATGACGGACAGGAAGAGCATGGCCCCGGAAGAATAAGCTGAAAAAGATGATGGGAGCTGAAAATGAAAGAACGGCTGGATGTGCTGCTGGTAAAGCGCGGCCTTGCGCCGTCGCGGGAGAAGGCGAAAGCGGTCATCATGTCCGGGAATGTTCTGGTAGACGGACAGCGTGAAGATAAGGCAGGGGCCGCATTTGAAGAGAACGCAGAGATTACGGTGAAAGGCGGGCAGCTGCGGTATGTGAGCCGCGGCGGCCTCAAACTTGAAAAGGCAATGAGTCATTTTGATCTGACGCCGTGCGGAAAAGTCTGCATGGATGTCGGAGCGTCAACCGGGGGCTTTACGGACTGCATGCTGCAGAACGGGGCGGTCAGGGTCTATGCGGTTGATGTCGGATACGGGCAGCTTGACTGGAAGCTGCGCATGGACGAGCGGGTTGTCTGTATGGAAAAGACAAATATCCGCTATGTGACGCCGGACGACATCGGCGAGCCGCCTTCCCTGGTGTCGGTCGATGTCTCCTTCATTTCGCTGACCAAGGTGCTTCCCACAGTGCGGGAACTGCTTGCACCGGACGGAGAGATTGTCTGTCTGATCAAGCCGCAGTTTGAGGCAGGGCGTGAAAAGGTCGGCAAAAAAGGAGTGGTCCGGGATCCTGCGGTACACAGGGAGGTCATTGAAAAGGTGGCCGCGTGTGCATCCTCTCTCGGATTTGCGGTTCGGGCGCTGGAGTTTTCTCCGATCAAGGGACCGGAGGGAAATATCGAATATCTGATGCATCTGAAAAAAGGCGGGGACGATGCAGGCGTCATCTCTTCGGCGGTTTCCGTGCAGGAGACTGTGCGCCTTGCGCATGAAGAGCTGGACAGATGAGAGGTACATAGCAAGATGGATCATTTTTATATTATTACAAATTACCAGAAAGATACGGAAGGACGTACGGCCTTTGCGATCCAGGCGTATCTTGAGGAGCAGGGAAAGACCTGCTATGTTCATGAACGGCTGAGCGAGAGCCCGGGGAAGAACAGGAAAGGAACGGATGCGATCCGGTTTCACTACACGGATGTGGACAAGATCCCTTCGGACGTTGAGGGAGTGCTTGTGATCGGCGGAGACGGAACCCTGCTGCGGGCGGCCCGCGATGTCGTGGACCGGAAGCTTCCGCTTCTGGGAGTCAACATGGGAACGCTGGGCTATCTCGCGGAGATCGAGTGCGGCAGCTTTCAGGCGGCGCTGGACCAGCTGCTGGCCGGAGAGTATCATGTGGAGCCGCGCATGATGATCTGCGGGGAGGCGCGCCGGCACGGACGGAAAATTTTCGAAGATATCGCGCTGAATGATATTGTGATTATGAGAAACGGAAGGCTGCGGATTGTGGATTTCAATGTGTTTGTGGACGGAGAATTTCTGAAATCCTACAGTGCGGACGGCGTCATCATCTCGACGCCTACAGGATCGACAGGCTACAACCTGTCCGCGGGAGGACCGATCGTGGCTCCGCAGGCTTCTTTGATGCTGCTGACGGCGATCGCGCCGCACACGCTCAGTTCCCGGCCGATCGTGCTTCCGGCTGAAGCAAAGATCACGATTGAGGTCGGCTCCAGTCATGGAACGGATATTGACGGCGCGGAGGCGACCTTTGACGGGGATACTTCCGTAAAGCTGAATTCCGGGGACAGGATCACAATCCGCAGGTCGGAGCAGGAGACAATGCTGATCCGGACCAAGACCACGAGCTTTCTGGAGATATTGCGCGAGAAAATGAACAAATAGATTATCAGATTACCAGACTACCAGATGAAAGGAGACGCTGCATGAAGATAGGAAGACAGACCAAGATTATTGATCTGATCAGCAGATACGATATTGAGACACAGGAAGAACTGGCAGTTCATCTGAACCAGGAGGGCTATCATGTGACACAGGCGACAATCTCGCGCGATATACGGGAGCTGAAGCTCACAAAAATATCGACGGGGGATGGAAAACAGAAGTATGCCCTGATGAATGACGGCATCACCGGCATGAATGAAAAGTATCTCCGTGTACTGCATGATGGATATATGTCCATGGATGTGGCCCAGAGTATTCTGGTCGTAAAGACAGCGTCGGGGATGGCGATGGCGGTAGCCGCGGCGATTGACGCGATGCGCTGGTCGGAGGTCGCGGGGTGTATTGCCGGCGATGACACGATCATGTGCGCGGTGCGGAGCGCGGAGGATACGGAGAAAGTGATGGAGAAGATCAGAAAAGTCGCAGGGCGGAAATAGGATACCGTTAACTGCCGCGGTACAGTACCCGGTCAGGAAACGGACAGGAATGCAGGGAGAGAGCACAGGTACGGAACAGTTATGATTGTCAGTTTGCATGTAAAAAATATGGCCTTGATCGATGAAGTCGAGGTGGAGTTTGGAGAGGGCCTGAATATCCTGACAGGGGAGACGGGAGCGGGAAAATCCATTCTCCTGGGCGCTGTGAACATTGCGCTGGGGACGGGAAATTTCCGCGATTATGCGCCGGGGGACGCGGAATATGCCCTGGTGGAGCTGGTCTTTGCCTCGGAGAGAGAATCTGTCCGCAAAAGGCTTGAAGAACTGGAAATTCCCTGGGAGGACGGACAGATTATCATTTCCAGAAAATACAGGAAAGGAAGAAGCGTCAGCAAAGTGAACGGGGAGACTGTTCCGGTTTCCTTTGTGCGGGAGCTGGCCGCGGATCTGATTGACATACACGGACAGCATGAGCATCAGTCTCTTCTGTATCCCGCCAGGCATCTGGAGATCCTGGATGAGTATGCGGGGGAAGAACTCGCGGCGCTGAAACAGGAATGTGCGTCCAGATACCATGACTACATGACTGCCGCCAGAAAACTTTCCAGGCTCCGTTCGGATGAAGCGAACCGGACGAAGGAGATGGATTTTCTGCAGTTTGAGCTGCAGGAGATTGAGTCGGTCGCTCTTTGTGCCGGGGAGGACAAAAAGCTGGAAGCAAGGTATCAGGTCCTGTCGAATGGCAGGAAAATTATGGAAGCTCTTGCGGAAGCGGGAGGACTGACCGGCTGCCGGATGAGCGGCGGAGCGGCAGATGAGATCGGTCATGCGCTGCGGACGCTGACCGGCGTCCGCGGTTTTGACGAAGAGCTTGACGGATACTGCCGGATGCTTGAGGACGTGGAAGAGATGCTGGGAGATTTCAATCACGGGCTCGCCGGTTATATGGACAGCTTTAATTATGACGAGCAGGAACTGCGCGCCGTCGAGGAGCGTCTGGATCTTCTGAACCGTTTAAAGGCAAAATACGGAAAAACAATCGAGGATGTGCTCGCGTACCAGAAGGAAAAAGAAGAACGTCTGCAGATTCTGCAGAATTATGAGGAATATCTGCAGAAACTCAGGACAGAATATGAAAAAGCAAAAAAGAAGCTTCTGCTGACGGCAAAGGAAGTATCCGCCGTGCGGAAGCGCTGCGCCGAAACGCTTGCGGAAAAGATCAGGGAAGCGCTGGTGGATCTGAATTTTCTGAAAGTACAGTTTGAGATCAGCTTTACTTTGCTGGATAAGCCCTGCGAGAGCGGGATTGATGCGGTCTGTTTTCAGATTTCCACAAATCCGGGGATGCCGCTGCGGGCGCTCGGGGAAGTGGCCTCGGGAGGCGAGCTGTCAAGAGTCATGCTGGCGATTAAGGCTGTGATGGCTCAGCAGGATGCGGTGGACACGATGATTTTTGACGAGATTGACACGGGAATCAGCGGCAGAACAGCGCAGAAGGTATCCGAGAAGATGGCGGTGATCGCCGGCAGACATCAGGTGATCTGCATCACGCATCTGGCTCAGATTGCGGCCATGGCGGACAGTCATTTTCAGATTGAAAAATATTCCGCAGACGGAAGAACTTTCACAACGATCAGTCTTCTGGATGAGGAGCAGAGCGTCACGGAGCTCGCAAGGATTCTCGGCGGGGCAGAGATCACACAGGCGGTTCTCGACAACGCGCGCGAGATGAAAGAACTGGCAGCAAAGACAAAAAAATACCAGTGTTGATTATTTCAAATCACACATACTGAAAGCAGGGACCTGAAAAGGACCTGCTTTTAGTTTACAATGTCGGAAGTACCGGCCAGGATAAAACAGAAGCGCGTCTGCGCGGAATGGAGGAACTTATGATCCGCAGGGAGATCTGCAGAAGATTGATTTTAATTATGCTGGCAGTCAGTATCATCGGCCTGTTCTGCGGCTGCTGGCTTGCCCTGAAAAGCCATGTACCAAAGCAGATGTATGTGGCTGCGCGGGGAGAGATTCCGGAACTGTTCGGGAAGGCATACAGCTGGATGATCTCAGAGAAGATTACGGAGCTGGACGATGAGGAGCAGACCGGAAGCGAAAAACTGACGGGAGGTGAGAGTGCGGCGTCGGGGGAACATGAAAAAGGCGGCCGGGATTTGGCGTCTGCGAAAGAAACGCAGACGGACAGAGGACCGGATGCGGGTGATCTTGAGGCGGCAAGTCCGCTGGCAGCCGGCGACGGGAATACTCCGTCTGCCTCCGGTGAAAACCGGGGAATCCAGGGGAGCCTTGACAGAATCGGAGAAAGCTACCGGGTGGAATATTCTCTGTTTGGAAAAATACCGCTCGCAGAGACAAGTGTGAGTGTAGTGTCGCGGGCAGAGGTCTACGCGGGGGGCAAACCGATCGGTATCTACATGGAGACGGACGGCGTGATGGTTGTCGACACGGACCGGGTGACGGCGGTAGACGGCGAGGAGTATGCTCCGGCCGCGAATATATTGAAGTCGGGGGATTACATCAGAGCCGCGGACGGCGTTGCGCTGAAGAACAAGGAGGAACTAATCGACTGTTTCAATAACTGCGGCGGTTCGGATGTGGTGCTGGATGTGACGAGAAACGGAGAGGATATCCGTCTCAAGGTAACTCCGGTTCAGACAGGGGAACATGACTACAAGGCAGGCATCTGGGTCAGAAACGATACCCAGGGAATCGGCACGCTGACTTACGTGGAGGAATCAGGGCGGTACGGCGCTCTGGGGCACGGAATCAGTGATGTCGATACAGGAAAACTGCTCCGGATAAAAGAAGGAGTGCTCTACGACACGGATGTGATCTCTGTCGTCCGGGGAACACAGGGCTCGCCCGGGGAGCTGGCCGGAATCATCCATTACAGCGACGGATATGCCGTGGGAACAATTGAAAAAAATCAGGAAAACGGAATCTACGGACAGATTTCAGGGCTTCCGTATTTTGTCGGGGACATGAAAAAGTATGAGACGGCTTACCGTCATGAGGTGGAACCGGGGAAAGCATCCATTCTCTGTACCGTGGATGGCAAGTGCAGAGAATACGGGATAGAGATTGAAGAAATCCGGATTAACGGAAAAGATGTCAACAAAGGAATGGTGATCCGGGTCACAGACGGGGAGCTTCTGGGACTTACCGGCGGGATTGTACAGGGAATGTCCGGAAGTCCCATTATCCAGAATGAGCGGATTGTGGGTGCGGTGACGCATGTGTTTGTCAATGATCCGACAAAAGGATATGGGATTTTCATTGAGAATATGCTGGGTCAGTGAGCCGCGGGCGTGTTCAGCCGATTCCGAACCTGTACTGCCGATTTTGGGATTTCCGGGCAGGATGCCCGAAAATCCCGAGGCCTGAAGCGCAGATCATAGAAATCTCTTTGTGTATGCCAGCTTCTGCCAATAAATTATATTTTTTTTGATGACATACCAGAAAAAAAATGGTATGATTTACTATATAAGTCCAGTCTTACAGCAAAATACTGATCAGGAACAGTGAGGAGGTACAGTTTTGGAAGACCACAGGACGAATGACTATCGATTGGCAGAATACTTATTACAGTCCGTTTTTGAAAGTTTTGGGCAGCAGGACCAGGAAATCCTGAATATGCTGGAAGAATATCAGAAAACAGAGCTGTGGCCTCTGGTGGAAGCGTACAAACAGAACAGCATTCTGCAGATCAAGCGGTTTACAGATGAGATGCCGGGAGGATTTTTTATCTATCGGGCGGCGGGAAACGAAGATCTCCTGTATGCCAATGAAGCGATGCAGCGCATTTTCGGGTGTGATTCCATGAAAGAATTCCAGGAGTGGGTCGGGAATTCTTTCCGGGGAATTGTTCATCCGGATGATCTGGAGGAAGTTGAGCAGAGTATTGTCGAACAGATCCGGCACAGCCAGTTTGATCTGGATTATGTTGAGTACCGGATCATCCGCAGGGACGGAGAAGTACGCTGGGTAGAAGATTACGGGCACTTTGTACATAACAGCGAGGGCGGTATTTTTTATGTGTTTATCAGCGATGCGACTGAGAAAAAGAACCGTCTGATGGAAGAACGCCTTGCCTGGAAGAATGAAAGTCTGCGCAGGGAGGAAGAGTGGAAGAATCAGATACAGGTGTACAGTCAGGAGCTTGAGACGATCAGTCTGGAACATCTGCGCCGGCTGGAAGTGATTGAGGGTCTCAGTGTCGATTATGCCTCAATTTTTTATCTGGATCTGCAGCAGGACTGGATTCAGGCCTATCGGCTGGGACCGCTGTTTGGCTCTCAGTTTGTCCATGAAAAACAGCTGTCCGGGATCAGAAAATGTTTTGATACTTTTATTGATACGTGGGTGCATCCGGAAGATCAGGCTTTTGTCAGGAAAATAACCAGTCAGGATTATATCCGCAGAAAACTGTCCAGCAGAAATACGGTTCAGCACCATTACCGCGTTCTGGTCGAGGGAAGGGAAGCGTACCAGCAGATTTACATTGTGAATGTCGGCAGGGGAACGCAGGTTGTACAGGTGGTGATGGGATTTCGGAATGTGGACAGTGAAGTCCGGCATGAACTGGAACACAGAAAGGTGCTTGAGACGACTCTGGAACAGGCAAAGGCGGCGAACATTGCGCGGAATACGTTTCTTGCGAACATGTCGCACGATCTCCGTACCCCGATGAACGCGATCGCGGGATTTACGGAGCTGGCCAGAAGGCACAGGAATGAGCCGGAGAAGGTGAGTGAGTATCTGGACCGGATTGAGGAGTCCGGGAAACAGCTGCTCCAGCTGCTTTCCGATGTACTGGAGTTTACGAAAATCGAATCGGATCAGATTCATATAGAAGAGGAAGAGTGCAGCCTTCTGGATGTTGTGGATAATGTCTGTACGGCAGTGCTTTTGCGCGCGCGGCTCAGAGGAATCGTGATTTCCAGAGATATGTCCGGTCTGAGGCACCCGGATGTCTGCGCGGACAGAGAGAAGCTGGAGGAGATTCTGCTGCATCTTGTCTACAACGCGATCAAATACACGCTGCGAGGCGGAAGCGTTTCAATTACCGCGGAGGAAGTAAAGCGTCTTTCCAGCGACTATGCAGTTTACCGGTTTGTGGTTGAGGATACCGGGATTGGAATCGGGAAGGAATTTCTGCCGTATATCTTCGAGCCGTTTGAGCGGGAAAAAAATACGACTTTAAGCGGGGTGCAGGGAACCGGGCTTGGTCTTGCCATCACGAGAAATATTGTTGACCGGATGGGCGGAATCATAGAGGTTGCCAGCGAGGTGGATCATGGAAGCCGCTTTACCGTCACATTAAGTCTGCGGCTGGATCATGCGAAGAATTCCGGGCAGGATCATGGAGGAAATACGCTGGAATGTCTGAAAAACGGACAGAAGATCCTGCTTGTGGAGGACAATGAGATCAACCGTGAGATTGAAGTTGAGCTGCTGTGCAGCATGGGATTTCAGGCGGATACGGCGGAGAACGGCAGCATAGCGGTGGATATGGTAAAAAATTCACAGCCGGAAGAATATGCGCTGATCCTGATGGATATTCAGATGCCGGTGATGGATGGCCACCAGGCTGCCCAGGCCATACGGAATCTGCCGGAACCATACCAGGCAGGCATTCCAATTGTCGCCCTGTCCGCGAATGCGTTTGATGAGGACCGGAAACGGTCGATGAAAAGCGGTATGAATGCCCATCTGGCAAAGCCTGTGGACATGGACCGGCTGATTGAGCTGATCAGTGAAATCTGATAAAAAGGTTTAGGGGGAAGCTGCCGGTTTCGCCGGCGTTTCCCGGGAAAAGGAAAGAAAGACATGAGATTCGACGCGCAAATGAAAGAGATGTGGGATCAGGTGAAACTGCCGGTTTTCGTTCTGAAATCCACAGAAGAAGGTTTTTGCCCGATATACCAGAACAGGGCCGCGGATGTCTTCTGTCCGGACGGAACAATGATTCCGGATATCCTTGAAGAGCAGGAGAGGAAAAAGCTGTTTGATGCGGCAGTCCGCCCCGGAGATGAGGAGCAGCCGGTTTTCTGCCAGGTCTGCGGAGCAGTCTATTCGGCTGTTCTGTTTGAATGGCAGTCCTTCTGTGTGTGCATGCTGCACAAAGTAGACAGTTATTACCAGGAGACGCAGAAAAAGCTGAATGAAGCGGTCATGGCGAGCCGCGCGAAGACGAGCTTTCTCTCTGAGATGTCGCATGATATCCGAACCCCGATGAACGCGATCATAGGAATGACGGATATTGCCCTGATGCAGAAGGAGATTCCGGCGCAGATTCAGTCATGTCTGACCAAAATCAGGACGGCCTCCGGGCATATGATGTCGCTTCTGAATGAGGTCCTTGATATGTCGCGGATTGAGAGCGGAAAAATTCTTCTTCAGACCACGGAGGCGGAGATTGCGGATATTCTGCATGAGATTCTGATTGTGGCGAAGCCGCAGGCGGATGCGAAGCAGCAGAAATTTACACTTACCCTTGGGAGAATGGATCAGGAGCGGATTGTGGTGGATCCGGTCCGCCTGAAGCAGATCTGCATCAACCTGCTGTCGAACGCGGTTAAATTTACGCCGGAAGGCGGTTCTGTCTCCATGTTTCTTGCGATAGAGGAAGACGGCAGCAGGGCAGACCAGGTCGTGCTGCGTCTTACGGTGAAAGATACGGGAATCGGAATGAGCCGGGAATTTCTGTCCCGCGTGTTTGTTCCGTTTGAGCGGGAGGAAAGTGCTCTGACCAGTAAGATTCAGGGAACGGGGCTTGGCATGGCCATCACAAAAAATCTTGTCGAGCTGATGGGCGGCAGCATTTGGGTAGAAAGCAGTCCTGGGGAGGGCACTGAGTTTGATCTTGAGATTCCGTTTCAGAAAGCGGAATCGGACGAGGATATCTGCAGGAATGTTCTTTGCGGGCGCAGAATTTTGTTCCTTGATGGACAGCAGGAAGAGGCAGAGCAGGTAATCCGGATGGCGGAAAAGCTTGGAATGGAGGTGGACTGGGCCCGCCGGGCAGAGCAGGCAGTCCATTTTATTAACGACGGCATATTTTCGGGGGCGGAATATTTTGCGCTTCTTGTGGCGGAACAGGTTCAGGACGTGGAGATTCTGTCGTTTCTTCCGGAGATCCGGAAGCGGATGGGAGCTGATTTTCCGATTCTGATGCTTTCCGAGAGCGACTGGAAGCATAGTGAATACATGTTTACGAGAGCGGGGGTTGACGCTTTTATTCCGCTTCCGCTGTTTTACAGCAGATTTTCCCGCGGACTTTACGCGTTCACCCAGGAGGGGAAAAACGAGAAGGCCGTGAACGCGGAGAGTATCCGGAGAGATTTTTCAGGAAGGCGTCTGCTGCTCGTGGAGGATAATGAGCTGAACCGTGAGATTGCGGAGGAACTCCTCGGTATGAGTGAAATCCTGATTGAGACCGCGGAGAATGGCAGGGAAGCGCTTGAAAAATTCAGCAGTAAGAAACCGTTCTATTATGATCTGATCCTGATGGATATCCAGATGCCTGTGATGAACGGCCTGGAGGCGACGAGGGCAATCCGCGCGCTTGACCGGCCGGATGCCGGGACGGTTCCGATCATTGCAATGACTGCGAACGCTTTTGTGGAGGATGTCAGAAATTCTCTCGAGGCCGGCATGGATGCCCATGTCTCGAAACCGCTTGATATGGATCTGCTTCTTGCATGCATGGAACGTCTGCTCACTTCATAAAAGTTTATATTTTACATTTTTGAGAACTGGCGGCTTACCATTTATCAGGAGGCAGAATTATGAAAGAATATCAGGAAAAATATATTGACAATCTGAAGCTTGTCATGAAGCTGTCTGACCTGCTGTGGAAAGATCCGCCGGATGTCGCGCAGTTTCTCGCGTCACAGGAAGCTTCGTCCTGTGACACAAAAAACGCTTCGAGGGATCGAACTGCGGCGGATTGGAAGATGCCGCTGACGCGGCCCGCCGCAGGCGGAGAATCCTGCAGAGCGGAGTTCTTTTTTGCAAAACGGAGGGAGAACCAGGCGCAGATACACAGAATTGCCAGGGAAAATACAGAGATTCTCCGGCAGCATCTCATGCCTGTTCTGGATGATATCGTATCTGCTTCGGAGGATGAAATTGCTGCGCTCGATGAGTTTGCGGGAAAGCTGCTTCAGTGGCCGAAGCAGCTGGATCTTGTGCTGAACTACATGCTGCGCTGTGCACTGGTGGCTTATGCCCGCAAGTGGAAAAAGAGAGATATGCTGATCTGCCAGCTCTATCACACGGGGATGGCTCTTCTGTATATGCAGGAACTTGCGGATGTCGCAAAGCAGAACCGGTATAACTGGAAGATGGGGATGATGTTCGGGGAAGCTGCTTCTTATTTCAGGGTTTACGATGAGATAGAAGATCCCGAAACGCGCGGGTATATCCACAGAGCCATGGCCAATATTGCGCTGTCCTACAGATGGAGTGATCCCGTGGAGGCCCGGCAGAAAGTCGAAGCGATCCGGAGATCCTTTCATGTTCTGACGGACCCGGTTTATCATGCAAAAACACCGTCTCTGCCCTGGGATACGTATCTCTACAAAAGCCATCAGGAGCGCACGACGGAGATGACGCTGCTGCGAAGCGGCGAGGATGATGTGCAGATCATACGGGAAGTTATGGAATCTGCGGAATTTGTCTGGAAAAGGCAGATGGAAAACAGCAGGAAAAACGGGATCCGTCCGCATATCCGCTGGGTGCTTGAATATGAAATGGCTCAGTACCACTGCGGAATCATCACACTGCCGCAGCTTCTGGAAAAGATGGAAGAACTCTATATGGATCAGGACTGGGAGGACTTTTCGGAACAGGGGATTTTTGGAAACACATATCTTCCGGCGTTTTACGGGAGCTATCTGGTAAAGGACCGCGCGCTTTTGCGGGGCAAGAAGGACATCATGAGCTTTATGTACAGTCAGATGGTAAAGTATGTCAGAAAAATGCCGAATAATGAGCTGAACGGGAGGCTGGTCAGGTATCTGCTGGAAGGGATGCGCGCTTTTGTGGAATATCCGGACGGCATTCAGATGAAGGATTTCCTGATCCGCCTTGTGGTTGTCAGGAATCCGGAAATTTATGTGCATCTTCTGATGACAGGAGAGGTTGCGCGCATGATTACGCGCCGTGCCATTGACAGGATTCCGGAATCTCTGGCGGGGGTTCTGGATCTGCCGGACGCACAGGCGGTATGCAGGCAGAGGGAGGAACTGCTGCAGTTTGCCTGCGAGAGCGGAATTCTGCATGATGTCGGCCGGATGATGACAGGAAATCTCCCCGCGCTTTCGGGCAGATCATGGCTGGAGGAGGAGAAAATTCTGTATGAATTTCACACTGGCGCGGGGGAAAGGCTTCTGAACTCCTGTGAATCAACCAAAAGGTATGCGCTGACGGCGCTTGGACATCATCGCTGGTATAATGAGACCGGAGGATATCCGGAGGAGTACCGGCGTCTGGACAATCCTGACAGACAGATGACCGATATCGTCGGAATCGCAGCGGCCTTGACGGAGGAATGGGAACGCCGGGAAAAGGACGGCGACGGAAGACCGATTCTGCGGGAGACTGTTGCCTGGATTCTTGACGGAGCGGGAACTCAGTTTGCTCCGGAGTATGCGGCGCTGCTGCCGGAGATGGAGGAGGAGCTTGCCGAATACCTGAAAGATGCGGAGCAGCGCTGTTACAGGCAGGCATTTGGGATGATGAAGGGAGAGTAAATTTTGCCGGAAACGAAGAATCCTGACAGAAATTTTATTCAGTATAGTCCATGGAACGACAGTAAAAAATGAAAAAAATCGTATTTTTTCGTCACGATTCTCCACGAATCACGTTAATACTGGCAGGGGGAAGTATAATACTGTCAAAAGACAATGTCGGATATTGTCGTACAAAAATGATTGCGAAAGCCAAAAGATAAGTTATACTAGAGTGGAATCCTGAAATAATCAGACATTTATAAATGCAGCATATTTTGTATATGATACCGACAGGACACGGGGATGACAGTATACAGGAATTTCAGTGTTAGGAGAGGAGTTTGTGATGGGAAAATTAAATATCGCGATTGCTGATGACAATGAAAGAATGGTAAAACTTCTTGATCATATTGTGAGCAGCGACGAAGAACTGCAGGTAGTCGGAAAAGCAGCCAACGGCGAGGAACTCATGGAAGTGATTCAGGAGAAAAGGCCGGACGTGGTGCTGCTTGACATCATTATGCCGAAACTGGACGGGCTTGCCGTGATGGACCGTGTGAACCGTGATCCGGGAATCAGGAAACCGGTTTTTATCGTGATATCCGCGGTCAGTCAGGAAAAAACCACGGAGGATGCGTTTGAAGTCGGTGCGGACTATTATATTTTAAAGCCGTTCGACAACGATATGGTACTTCAGCAGATCAAAAGGACGAAGGCGCGGCAGGAAAGAAATCAGTCCAAGGTGCGGAAGATCAATGCGTACGAGAGCAGAAAAGAGTATATGGAGCGCAATCTGGAAACAGATGTCACAAATATCATACATGAAGTGGGAGTGCCCGCTCATATCAAGGGATATCAGTATCTGAGGGATGCGATCATCATGTCGGTGACGGATATGGAGATGCTGAATTCCATCACGAAGATTCTGTATCCGACGATAGCAAAACGGCATCAGACAACTCCGAGCCGCGTGGAACGCGCGATCCGTCATGCGATTGAAGTTGCGTGGAGCCGCGGAAAAATGGATACGATCGACGCGCTGTTCGGCTATACGGTCAGCAATGGAAAAGGCAAGCCGACAAACTCGGAGTTTATTGCGATGATTGCGGACAAGATCCGTCTTGAATACAAAAACAGATAGACGTGCGCGGAAAAGGTTCCGGTTCGGATATCATGACAGATAGTGGGATAATTATTTCGACAATAGGAAGAATAGTACTTTTCATCTCTGTAAAAATGCGGTATAATCATGTTAATGAGGTGATAAGATAACGATTATGCGGAGGTTTTTATATGAAAAAAGTATTATTTGTCTCGTCGGAAGTGGTTCCGTTCATCAAGACGGGCGGACTTGCGGATGTAGCCGGATCACTTCCCAAGTACTTTGACAAGGAGGAATTTGATGTCAGGGTAATTCTTCCGAAGTATCTGTGCATGAACGAAAAATGGAAGAACCAGCTCAATTATGTCACTCATTTTTACATGGATCTTTCCTGGCGCTCTCAGTACGTGGGGATTCTGGAGATGAAGTACGAGGGGATCCAATTCTATTTCATTGACAATGAGTATTATTTTGCGGGACCAAGACCGTACGGCAACATCTATCAGGACATTGAGAAATTTGCGTTCTTTTCGAAAGCTGCGCTTTCCGCGCTTCCTGTCATCGGCTTCCAGCCTGATATCGTCCACTGCCATGACTGGCAGACCGGCCTGATTCCGGTGCTTCTCAAGGATAAATTCCATGAGGGGGATTTTTTCCGGAATATGAAATCAATCATTACCATACATAACCTGAAGTTCCAGGGCGTGTGGGACGTAAAGACCGTACGTGACATCACTGGACTCCCGGCCTATTATTTCGCTCCGGATAAGCTCGAGGCATACGGAGACGCGAATTATCTCAAGGGCGGTATCGTATACGCGGACGCCGTTACAACAGTCAGCAATACGTATGCGGAGGAGATTAAGACACCGTTCTACGGCGAGCGTCTGGACGGTCTGATGAGAGCGAGGTCGAACTGCTTAAGCGGCATTGTGAACGGAATTGATTACAACGAATACAATCCGGAGACAGACCCGCTGATCGAGAAGAACTACAGTGCGAAGACGTTCCGCAAGGAAAAGATCAAAAACAAACGTTCGCTGCAGCGGGAGCTTGGACTTGAGCAGAACGACTCTGTTTTCATGGTAGGTATCGTATCCCGTCTGACCGATCAGAAAGGGTTTGATCTGATTGCTTACATGATGGATGAGATGTGTCAGGAGAATCTCCAGCTTGTTGTTCTCGGAACGGGCGATGAGAAATACGAGAATATGTTCCGCCACTTTGCGTGGAAGTATCAGG
Organism: uncultured Lachnospiraceae bacterium; assembly: GCA_947626965.1. Lineage (GTDB taxonomy): Bacteria > Bacillota > Clostridia > Lachnospirales > Lachnospiraceae > Choladousia. The sequence goes on along the minus strand of CANQUH010000018.1, from coordinate 11,933 downwards.
GAAAGGTATCCGCGAATATCTTCTACTCGGAGGCACTGTCACATAAGGTTTACGCATCCTGTGACGCGTTCCTGATGCCGTCGCTGTTTGAGCCGTGCGGACTGTCGCAGCTGATGAGCCTGCGCTACGGTACGCTTCCGATTGTGCGTGAGACCGGCGGCCTGAAGGATACGGTTATTCCGTACAATGAGTACGAAAGCACGGGAACCGGATTCAGCTTTGCAAATTATAATGCGCATGAAATGTTCTTCACGCTTAAGTACGCGATGAAAATCTACTACGAGAGAAAGCGCGAGTGGAATAAGCTGATTGACCGCGCGATGGCGGTGGATTTTTCCTGGAACAGTTCTGCAAGGAAATACGAAGAACTCTACCGCAGACTGCTCGGTGAAGAGCAGAAAACGGGGACTCCGGCAAATTAATTTATAAACCGGCATTTTGAGCCGGCGGTGTGAATAAAATACCTTCTTCTGTAAATACTGAAAATGTAACGCAGTATTTCGAAGGAGGTATTTTTATTATGAATGAATTATCTGAACTTGATCTTCAGAACCTTCGTCACCTGATTGGCGGATTTTCAACGACACAGTGCAAGATGCAGGCCTATGCTTCCCAGGCGACGGATCCGGGAGTGAAGCAGTTTTTCCAGAAATCTGCACAGTCGGCAATGGAATCGAGACAGCAGCTTATGGGCTTTTTACAGTGAGGAGGGCACAGACATGGATGAGAAGACGATGGTATCTGATACACTTGCCTCGATCAATGGGGAACTGGTCCGCTACGGAGAGATGATCCCGCAGACCGAGAACGCGCAGCTGAAGCAGACGCTGAAACAGTTCAGAAATCAGTGTGAGACGTCACAGGAAGAGATTTATCAGATTGCGAGAGCAAAGCAGTACTATGTACCGGCGGCAAAGGCCACAAGAGAAGAGATCGATCATGTGAGATCGATCCTGACGCAAGGCTGAAATGTTTCTGCGGCCATGAAGCAGACGGCGGCATCAAGGTCAGGATGACCGGAAAACCGGGGCGGGAGACGATTCCATTTTGGATGGAGGCCCGTTCGGGAAACAGAGACAGATAAAGAGAATGGAAAGCTTCCATAGCCCGGCAGCAGGACAGGCTGGGCAATGGAAGCTTCTGCATTTTACCGTTTGCTGGAATTTATGCAGGGAAGCATAAAGACTGCGAAAAATCCCAGATAAATTCCTCCCCGGAGAACAAGAGTCCCCCATGAGCAGCCCTGCAGCGCCGGCAGCATTTTCTGCAGAAAGAGCAGCCCGCAGGTACCTGCCGTACAGAGGATGAGCGGCTGTCCGAACACGGAGAAAAAAGGGAGCCTGAACGGGGCGTTTCGGTGGAGCGTGATCAGTGTTGCGGTAAAGATCAGCAGCTGGCTTGCGAACAGACCGAGGAAATAGCCGTCGATCCCCTGCGAGGGGACGAGCAGAACAACGGCGGCAAGGCGCACGGCAAAGCCGATGGAATTCTGCAGCGATACCGCAAATGTTTTTCCGAGGCCATGCAGGACGCTGACCAGCGTCGTGTTCAGGTAGAGGAACGGGCAGAGCCAGGCGAGATTCAGGATAAAACGGCCTGCGAGCGGACTTCGGAACAGCAGACTTCCCAGGTCTTTTCCAAACAGGCAGAATACGTTGAAACAGAGGATCCCGAGAAGGAGACTGACACGGAAGGAGATCTCGATTGTCTTTGAGAGCCGATGCTTCTGGTCAAGGACACGTGCTTCCGATACAGCCGGAAGCAGCAGTGTGCCGAGTGCGCCGGTGATGGCGGTCGGGAAGAGCAGCAGCGGCATGGTCATTCCGGTCAGAGTTCCGTATACAGAGAGAGCTCCGGAGGAATCGAGTCCGGACCGCATAAGCTGCTGCGGCAGCAGGGCCGCCTCAATTCCCTGCAGGACGCAGATCAGCATGCGGTTGGCGCTTAAGGGAGCGGAGACGGCGATGATTTTTCGGCATTCTGAAAGCAGGCTGCGTTTTTTTTGGTTCCAGGCTGATTTTTTTGACGTTCCTGTTTTGCGGATGGATCTGTCGGGTGAAACTGAAACCGCGTCGTCGGGATTGTCTGTATCGCAAAGTCCTTCTGCATGGCGATAGCTGTCTGCGCCTCTGTGTGGCAGCAGGACACAGCACACTGTGCAGTAAGCTGCCGAGCAAAACTCGCCGACGGCCTGGCCGAGAGCCATAACAGAGACAGTCGGAGTCTGTCCGGCTGTGGTCATGATCCGGCAGAAGGCAAGCACGGAACCGATGCGGAACAGCTGCTCGATGATCTGCGCAAGCGAGGGAATCCTGATCTGTTTTCTGCCGATAAAGTATCCTCCAAGGCAGGTGTGCATGACGGAAAACGGCAGGGAAAAAGACAGGATGCGGAGAAGAACCGCACAGCGTTTTTCAGCGAGAAATACTTCTGCGATCCAGCCGGATTTCCAGTATACAAGGGCGGCGGTCAGAGCGGATAGAACAAGAGAGACAAGAAGTCCGGCAAAGAGCACGCGGTCTGCGCCCTTTTTATCGTTTCTGGCGAAATCCTCCGCACAATATCTTGAGATGGCAGTCTGGATGCCGCCGGACGCGGCCGCCATGCAGAATGCATAGACCGGCATTGTCAGATGAAAAATTCCGATTCCTTCCGCACCGATTGTGCGCGACAAAAATATTCTGTAAAAAAATCCGAGAATTCTCGCAGCGGCCCCGGCCGCCGTCAGAAGAAAGGTTCCTTTCAGCAAAAACTGTTTCTGGGTCATATGCGGCTCCCACGGGAAAAGTTATTTTATTTTTATGAAGGACACGGAGAAGATATGTTGAAAAGATGCTGCAGTTCCCCCTGGCTGTCCTGTGATAGAATGTCTGAGAAAAATGGTCGGAAATTCCGAGTAAAATACTCACCTTTCCTCTTGACAGATTCCTGCGGGGGTGCTATGATGATCAGGAAATCCGAGTAAAACGCTGGGAAATAATTTGCGGCAGCGAAAAAGAAGGTTTGTGAAATCTGCTGCGGCCGGAAGGGGGGCTTCATGAAGTTATCCACGAAAGGGAGATATGGGCTGCGCGCTTTGATCGATCTGGCGCAGTACAGCGAGAATGAGGCTGTATCGATCGCCAGTGTTGCGGCAAGGCAGAATATATCAGAGAGTTATCTCGAGCAGCTTGTCGCGAAGCTCCGCAAAGCCGGACTCGTCGTGAGTATACGCGGCGCGCAGGGGGGCTACCGTCTGGCAAAACCTGCCGATACAATTTCCGTGGGAGACGTTCTGCGCGCGCTGGAAGGGAATCTGGAGGCGGTGGAGTGCTCCGCGCAGTCGGAGGAGGGCTGCCAGGGTTCCGATCTCTGCGTGACAAAATATGTCTGGCAGAAGATTAATGAGAGCATCGCGCGGACGGTCGATGAAATGATGCTGGCGCAGCTTGTCGAGGAGAGCAGGAAAGCGCATGAAAAATGCGGCGGTGACGGAAATGTTGATTTCAGCAAAGAAAGCTGCTCGGGCTGAGCAGCGTCGGAGGGAAATATTTTTTAATCCCGGCAGTATACGACGAAGCGCTGCGGAAATATGCATGCGTGAGACGGCCGGGAGAAATTTCATCATGCGGCGCGCGCCCCTCAGTGCAGGCATGAATATTACGCAGAATTCTGTCCCGCGGTGCGGGGCATGGAGATTAAATAAAGGAGACAAAGCATTATGGGAAAGTTGATTTATCTGGACAACGCGGCCACGACAAAGACGTCGCCGACTGTACTGGAGGCGATGCTGCCTTACTTTTCGGAGAATTATGGAAACGCTTCGAGCATCTACAGCATCGGTACAAAAAGCAAGGAAGCAATTAATCAGGGCCGCGCGGCGATCGCAAAGGTTCTCGGAGCAGCCGAGAATGAGATTTATTTCACGGCAGGAGGATCTGAGTCGGACAACTGGGCCCTGAAGGCGACGGCGGAAGCTTACGCGAACAAGGGAAAACATATTATCACCTCGAAGATTGAGCATCACGCGATTCTCCATACCTGCGAGTATCTTGAAAAGCAGCGTGGATATGAGGTGAGCTACATCGATGTCGATGAAAACGGCGTCATCAAGCTGGATGAGCTGAAGAAGGCAATCCGCCCGGATACAATTCTGATCTCCGTCATGTTTGCGAACAACGAGATTGGTACGATTCAGCCGATCAAAGAGATTGGTGAGATCGCGCATGAGCACGGCATCCTGTTCCACACGGACGCGGTGCAGGCATTCGGCCAGGTTCCGATCAATGTGGATGAACTTCACATCGATATGCTGAGTTCCAGCGCACATAAGATCAACGGCCCGAAGGGTATTGGATTTTTGTACATCCGCAAGGGCGTAAAGATCCGCTCGTTTGTCCACGGCGGAGCGCAGGAGAGAAAGCGCCGCGCAGGTACCGAGAATGTGCCGGGTATCGTGGGATACGGAAAGGCCGCGGAGGAAGCCGCCGCGACGATGCAGGAGCGCACCGCGAGAGAAGCGCAGCTGCGTGATTATCTGATTGACCGCATCCTGAAGGAAATTCCGTACACAAGGCTGAACGGAGACCGCACAAGACGTCTTCCGAACAATGCGAACTTCAGCTTCCAGTTTATCGAGGGCGAGTCTCTTCTGATCATGCTCGACATGGAAGGTATCTGCGGTTCGAGCGGCTCTGCCTGTACTTCGGGATCGCTGGATCCCTCGCACGTTCTTCTGGCGATCGGTCTGCCGCATGAGATCGCGCATGGATCACTGCGTCTGACGCTCGGCGCAGACACGACGAAGGAAGATCTTGACTTTACAATTGAGAAAATCAAAGGAATTGTGGAGCGGCTGCGCAGCATGTCCCCGCTTTATGAAGACTTTGTAAAAAAATCAAATAAATAAGGAATTGATTTGGAGGTTAAGCACTATGTATTCAGAAAAAGTAATGGATCATTTCCAGAATCCGAGAAATATGGGAGAGATTGAGAACGCGAGCGGAGTCGGCACAGTAGGAAACGCGAAGTGCGGAGATATCATGCGTATGTACCTTGACATTGATGACAACGGCATCATCCAGGACGTAAAGTTCAAGACGTTCGGCTGCGGCGCGGCTGTTGCGACAAGCAGCATGGCAACCGAACTTGTAAAGGGCAAGAACATCCAGGAAGCGCTTCAGGTCACGAACAAAGCGGTGATGGAGGCTCTGGACGGACTTCCGCCTGTGAAGGTGCACTGTTCTCTGCTTGCGGAGGAAGCGATCCATGCGGCGCTCTGGGACTATGCGCAGAAGCACGGAATTGAGATTGAAGGTCTGAAAAAGCCGAAGTCTGATATCCATGAGGGTGAAGAGGACGAGACGGAGGAGTATTAAGAGAGATTACAGTATGGAGAAAAAGCGTGTTGTGGTGGGTATGTCCGGCGGAGTGGATTCTTCCGTGGCCGCGTACTTGCTGAGAGAGGCCGGCTATGAGGTGATCGGTGCCACGATGCAGATCTGGCAGGAAGAGACGCGGGAGATTCAGGAGGAAAATGGGGGCTGCTGCGGTCTGGATGCGGTGGAAGATGCCCGGCGGGTGGCTTCCATGCTCGGAATTCCCTACTATGTGATGAATTTCCGGCAGGAATTTCAAAAGCAGGTTATCGATTATTTCATGGAGGAGTACCTGCGGGGGAGGACGCCGAACCCCTGTATCGCCTGCAACCGTTATGTCAAATGGGAATCCCTGCTTCAGCGGAGTCTGGAGATCGGGGCCGATTATATCGCGACAGGGCACTACGCCCGGGTTGAGCAGCTTCCGAACGGCCGTTATTCGATCCGAAAGTCGAAGACGGCCGCGAAAGATCAGACGTATGCGCTCTACAACCTGACGCAGGGACAGCTCCGGCACACGCTGATGCCGGTCGGCGCGTACACGAAGGAGGAGATCCGGAAGATCGCAGAAGAGATCGGCCTTCGCGTGGCGCACAAGCCGGACAGCATGGAGATCTGCTTCGTGCCGGACGGGGATTACGCCGGATTTATCAGCAAAAACAGCGGACGGCAGATTCCGGAGGGGAATTTTGTCACGGCGGACGGTACCATAGTCGGCCGCCATAAAGGAATCACGCACTATACGGTCGGTCAGCGAAAGGGACTGGGTCTCTCGATGGGCAGGCCGGTGTTTGTGACGGAGATCCGTCCGGATACGAATGAGGTTGTGGTCGGAGACAGCGCGGAAGTATTTTCCAAAAAGTTACTCTGCGACCGGCTTAATTTTATGGGAATTGCGGATCTTGACGAAGAACTGGAAGTCACGGCGAAAATCCGCTACAATCATTCGGGTGCGAAGGCGGTTGTGCGCCGTCTGGAGGATGATCTCGCGGAAGTGGAGTTTGAGGAACCTGTGCGCGCCGTCACGCCAGGACAGGCTGTTGTGTTTTACGATGGTGAATATGTGTTGGGCGGCGGGACGATTCAGTGAATAATGAGGATTTTATGGAGCAGAAAAAACGGAAAAGCCAGGGAGGAACAGGAAGACCAGAGAGGACTGGTGCGCGGACGGAAGCGGCGCGCAGAAGAATGGGAGATCAAAGCAGCAGCCGCGGAAGGTCCGGAGGTTCCGGTTCTTCTTACCGAGCGAGGAGACGGCGCAGAAACGCGCGCTTAAGACTGCTGCTTCCGGTTTTTCTGCTGATGCTTGTCATTGTCTGTTTTGGAGGGACACTGCTTTTGTACCGCATGAGCCAGCACCGTGCGGCGCCGGAGATCACGGTAGATCTGGAACAGCTGGACAGCCCGTACGCGACGCTTCTGGATCGAAACAGCGGAAAGATTCTCGCGTCGAGGAAAGGGAATGAGCGGATTTATCCGGCTTCGCTTGTCAAGATCATGACGGTGCTGACCGCTCTGGAGAATCTGAAAGATCTCAAAAAAACTGTGACACTTTCCTATGAGTATTTTCAGGAGCTTTACGACAGAGACGCCTCCCGGGCAGGTTTTGAACCGGGGGAGACGGCACGGATCATCGATCTGATGTACGGAGCGATCCTTCCGTCCGGCGCGGAGTGCTGCCGGGAGCTTGCGCTGCAGTGTTCCGGCTCAGAAGAGGAATTTGTCGCGCTGATGAATAGAAAGGCGGAGAAACTCGGACTTACCGGCAGCCACTACTGCAATTCAACGGGACTGCACGATCCGGACCAGTATTCGACAACGGAAGACATCGCGCATCTGCTTGACGCGGCGCTCAAAAACAGGACGTTTTATAAGATCATAACAAGTGAATCCTACACAGTTCCTGCGTCTGACGTTCATCCGGACGGCTTTACCCTTCATGGAAGCATGTTCAGCGCGATCAGTGATCCCACTCTGCCCGGAGGAAAGATCCTGGGCGGAAAAACCGGATACACGGACAACGCAGGGCGCTGTCTCGCGAGCTTCGCTGAAATAAACGGGAGAGAGTATATTCTCGTGACTGCAGGCTTTCCAGCGGAGCCGCGCTCCGAACAATATCATATTGACGACGCGTTCCGCGCCTACAGACAAATTGGGGATGCTGCCAGATAAGCGGCGTCTCCTTTTTTACGTTATAAATGGTAAACTGCCATATAAATGTTGTTGATTACGACCTGCAAAAGAATGAATGGAGGTAGTTAGCTATTTTAAATTTCAAATTTTCCTAAAAGATATATACTTTATACAAAAGATATGATATACTGCTCATATATATAAAAACAGATTCGTGTTTAATTTTGAATATAAAAATATGGTATATCAGATTTTATTTAGGAAAGGAATGAGTTTAAATGCCTATAACAGTAAATATTGCCGGCCAGGTTCGGCAGATTAAACTGCCGCCTGCAAAAGCGCTGTGGCCGCTGTTTGAGACTGTTGTTAATTCGATTCAGTCACTTGAGGATTGTGATATAGCTGAAAAGAAGATTATCATTGATGCTTTGCGTTCAGACTGTCATCAGACCGTGGTAGATGAACAGGGAAATTTTATTGAAGGACCTGCTCATTTTGAGTCTTTTGTCGTGACAGACAATGGGCCTGGATTCAATACTGAAAATTATACTTCTTTCATGGAAGCATACTCCCAGCTGAAGATAAAAAAGGGCTGTAAGGGTATTGGCCGTTTCCTGTGGCTGAAAGCATTTGATAAAGTCACGATCAACAGCACTTATTTTGAAGATGGACATTGGCGTCTCAGATTGTTTGAATTTGCCCTTAGCGGTGTGAATCCGGAGAAAAATGATGAGATATACGACAATGGAGGTATGGTTCAGCAGACAATTGTTACTTTGAAAGGTTTCAGAAATCCTTATCGTGATTCTGTGCCATATTCTCTGGAAAACCTTGCAGAAAAACTGATTGAGCATTGTCTTCCGTATTTTATCTCAGGAAAGTGTCCCCAGATTATTCTGAAAGATAATCATGGTGAGAGTTTTGATCTTAACAATTACTACCAAAAGACTTATCGGGATTCTCTTCACCAGGATTTTATGAAACTTAAAGGAAAGAATTATACCCTGTATCATATGCTTCTGACAGAAGGCGCTGATAAACATGAGCTTCATTTTTGCGCAAACAGCCGTGAGGTCAAATTATTTTCGCTTTCATCCTATATTCCGGATCTGAGAAGAAAGCTGACCAATGGAGAAAACGCTTATTACTATGTGGGATATCTGACTGGGAATTATCTGGATGAGACTGTCAATACAGAAAGGTCAGACTTTGATTTCACAGAAGAACCTCTGTTTGGTGATGCCGGGGAAGCTGAAATTATTGATGCTGCCGTTGAATATATCCGAACTTATCTGGAAAAGGATCTGACTAAAGTAGCTGATGAGAAGAAAAGCCGGATCGATATGCTGGTCAAGACAAAACGGCCGCAATATCGCCTGCTTCTGAACAGGCATCCTGAAGTCTATGATAAAATTCCGGCTGGTCTGACAGAAGAACGAATGGATCTGGAACTTTACAGACATCAGCAGCGATGGGAACTTGATACTGTTAGAAAAAAGCATGATATTGAAGAAAAAGTTAAGCAGAACGCCACTTCTGACCCGGCTTTTCAAAAACTTTTTGATGAATACTGTGAAAGTATTACAGAACTAAGCCGTGCCAGTCTGGCGGAGTATGTAGCGCGGAGAAAAGCTGTGATTGACCTTTTTGAGCATGCCCTGGAAGCTGACGAGAATGGCAGATACAGTAAAGAGGCCCGGATTCACAGCATTATCTGTCCCATGCAGATAACATCGGATGAGATAAATCTTGATGATATGAACTTGTGGCTGATTGATGATCGGTTGGCGTATCATCATTTTCTGGCATCGGATAAAAAAATCAGCACAATCCCGGTTCTGGAAAATGACATAGACAGACGTATGGATCTTGCCGTTTTTGACGCTGCATTATCTTATACAGCTGATCCTGATAACATTAATTCCATAACAATTGTGGAGTTAAAAAGACCGCAGAGAGATGATGGAGATAATGATCCTGTGTGGCAGGTTTTGAAATATGTACGGGATATCAAAGCCGGAAAGATTAAAAAAGCAAATGGGCGGGATTTTGGCGACGTAAGTCATGTTTCATTTTATTGTTATGTAATCGGTGATCTGACACAGTCCATGAGAGATTCCGCCGAGAGCCGCGGCCTGACGGAGACACAGGACAAGGAAGGGTATTTTGGATTCAATCCAACGTACGGGGCATATGTAGAAGTTATTTCCTATGACAAACTGCTCAAAGATGCAAAGCAGCGCAACAGGGCATTGTTTGATAAATTATTTGAGCCAAAATCAGAGGAGCTGGCACATCCGGAACTGGTAGGACAATAAACGGGTACATGAGTCCGGAGGCAAAACTTCACAGTGTTTTCTGCATATAGCCGGGAGACAGGTTCACTTGTCTCCTGGCCTTGCGCGAAAATTGGATTTTCACAGCAGTTCGGGCAAAGCATTCGATGAATTATGGATGTACTTTTTTATAAGATGCGGTTTATCGGATATACTTGATGATATCTCCGGGTTCACAATTCAAAACAAAGCAGATGCGGGCAAGAACATCTGCGTCAATTTTTTCCACATGACCATGATACCATTTATCAATAACTTCAAAACGGGTATTGACGGCCCGTGCCAAAGCATTTCTGGTAATTTGTTTTTTATCCATATATCTTTTCAAATCAATTTCAACATGTCCATATTGATTTAAAGTAAAGAGTTCATTTTCCATATTCGTCACCTCGCTCTTATGCTATCCTAAAAATTACTTCTTGACGAATCCTGTTTAATTAGTTACTATATATATAGTTACTTTATATAAGCACACCGGATTTACATACGGTTTGATAATTGCCTGAAATTTGTATTCACAGACATCAAAGGGAGATAATTTTGCAATGTTCAGATATAAATGTTGACAAAAGTGCGGGGGGGGGTAAAATCTAAAAAACGCAGGAAAACTCTCTCAAATGAACGGACGCCCTTTTCCAGCCGAAAGAAGTAGAATGAGACGAAGATCAAGGAGAAAAGTATGAAGAAAGCAGTGGATATTTTTCAAAAATGCATTGTGGGGATCGTGTTGCTCTGCACGGTGGTGATTCTTGCCATTTCAATATGGAAGCAGCCGATTAGTTTTCAGGGCAGTAAGACTTATAATTTTATACTGGTTGTGTTGACTGGGCTTTTGTTCCTGGGGGTCATGTCGGTTTTCCGCTGGATCGACGCCTGTGGCAGGAGATCATTGGCAATGACTTATGTTTTCTGTGTGCTTATCATCCTTGTCATATATGTGGTATTGCTGGTGAACTTGTCGTCGATACAGACGAATGACGCGGCGCGTTTGATGGATCAGGCGATTGCGTTCGCCAGAAAAGACGCCGGGCCGGAGCATGTGCTGAAGCGGTATCAAGTCTATTTCGAATGTTTCAGCAATAATTATTTTTTCACCATACTGCTTGCCTGCTTTTACCGCCTGCTGTTTGGTCTCGGAATTGAAAATGTCCTGCTGCCGTCTTACCTTCTGGATTTTCTGGCTGTCAGCGTGAGTATTTTATTTACGGTTCTGACGGCGATCCGGCTCCGCGGATACCGCTGCGGTGCCAAGGTCCTGCTGCTGTGCGCTCTGAATCCTACGGTCTATTTGTATACGTTTTGGGTTTATACGACCATTTTTTCACTTCCCTTTATGATGGGGACGGTTTATTTCGGCATACGCATGTACCAGGTCAGGACAAAAAAAGGGATGATATTGTATGCCGTATGTGAAGGGATCATTGCTGTATTGGGATATTATATCAGGGCAACCGTCCTGATACCGGTGATCGCTCTGGCTGTCTGCGCTCTGTTGCTTTTTATGCGCGGGGCTTTGCGCGGGCGCGGGAAGCAGCTGGCATTTGGTGTGGCTGTTTTTTTCCTGACATCTGTTGTTTTGTTTCAGGCTGTCGGAGAACTGAACAGGATGTTCTTTGGTGATACGGAGGATCAGAATTATCCGATAGTCCACTGGATTGCGATGGGTACGCATGGAGAAGGAACGGTGGATCATGATGATGAATCTTACATAAATTCCTTTGCGACAAAGAAGGAAAAGCAGAGAGCCGCTCTGGAGAAGATACGGGACAATATTGAACAGCTGGGTATGAAGGGGCTGTGCAGGTTCTTTTTGAAAAAGCTCGAGATTACCTGGTCGAACGGATATCATTCTATTGATGTGAGACTGAATCAGGCGGAAAATTTTTCCAGGATTTACCGATATCTGGCGGGGGATAAAAAAGACCTTTTCGTATTGTACAGTTTTGCCTGGCATATGTCCGTTTATCTGCTTTTGATCTTCAGCTGCGTTTTATACCTGTTTTCAAAACGGGACAATTATTATACGTTCCTCGTAAGCGATGAATAAGATACCGTTCGATTAAAAACTGGTCAGCAGCCAGGGGACAGCTGTCACCATGACATCTCC
>CANQUH010000017.1 GCA_947626965.1 uncultured Lachnospiraceae bacterium | reverse complement strand
TTTAAGATCAGTGGTTTGCGGTAAGGTGAATTCTTCCAGTCCAGCAGTTTATTCAAAATCAATCGTTCCATAGATACACCTCATCACATTTTTATTAAAGTTATTGTGTACTATAATCACATTTTTATTATATTTCAAGCGAATGAAAAATACAACCCGTATCACAAAATTATTACTGTTTTGGAGAACAGAAATCACATTTTTATACCTGTTTTCTTTGGACTTTACGCTGAATGAGTTTTAAGATGACAGGAGAGGCGGATATTTTCTAATAAAGTAAATAAAAATTGACAAAATCTATTATTACGTATAATATTATTGACGTAAGGAGATGATGACGATCATGCCGAAGAAATCAATTGTACTGCTTCCAGAGACACTGAGATATTTAGAGCAGATGGGTCTTCAAATAAAATATGCGCGATTACGCAGAAAAATATCGGCGGAACTGGTTGCGGAAAGGGCCGGGATCAGCAGGGCGACCCTGTGTGCCATTGAAAAGGGCGCTCCTTCTGTAGCGATAGGATATTACGCAGCTGTCTTGCATGTGCTTAATTACATGGATAAAGATCTGCTTCTTGTTGCGAAGGATGATGAGCTCGGGCGTAAACTGCAGGATCTGGGCCTGCCGGTGAGGAAACGGGTCGCAAAGAAAAAAGCAGGGAAATAAAGAGCTGCTGAAAACATACAGGAAGGAGCGGGTCATTGACCTGCTCCTGCTTACGTCTGTCCGGAATCCGCTGTTTTTCCAAGCATTTTTTCATAGAACAGCCCGGTAAAAAACCACAGCGGCGCGTAATCGAGCCGGATTACGCCGTTGACCTGCAGTGGGGAGCCGCTGTAGTCCCAGGGACAGCAGTCCCGTTTTTTCAGGTACATCCCGGAGGTATATTCGACGGTAAAGATGCAGAGCATATAGATGAAGCCTCTGGTTATGGTTCCGAATTTTTTCAGCAGGGCTGAGAGTGGGGAGAGCAGAGAGGCCATGCCGTAAATCGGGAACATCCTCAGGGAAGAAAATCCCATGAGCTTTGGCTCGTGCCGAAGCAGGGAATGAAGGCCGGTCCAGAGGATTTCGAGACACCAGCCATACATGCCGCAGCGGATAAATTTGGAGTGCATGTGAGATCACCGCCTTTCACTTATTGTGACGCCCGCAGTGTGGGCATGGGAGTTTACTGTCAGTGTTTTTATAGGGAACGACAAAACGATTTTCGTTTTGCTCGTTCCCTGCGCCGAATTTGTGCCGCTCAAGCGGCATTTTTCCGCTTCAAATTCGTGCGCATCCCCCGTAGGGTTTATAGCAAACGGCAAATATTTTTGTCGTTTGCTATAAAAGTATTGCCGGATTTCCGGGAAATTATGCAGAGAAGACGGCATTTCTGCCTCTTTGCTTGAGAGCTTTGCCTGGATGAAGCGGTAATCCTTGTAATTTCCCCCGAAGAGTAGTAGAATACGTGAGAAAGCCCGGCATGAGAACACAGGTGCGGGGCATATCAGAAAAGGAAAGTCGAGGAACAGGATATTATGAATTATACAGAGGCAAGGGCCTGGATTGATCAGATTGCGGCAAAGGGCAGTGTGTTCGGACTTGAGACGATGGAGAATCTGCTCGCGCTTCTCGGGAATCCGCAGGATGCGCTGAAGTTTGTGCATATTGCGGGGACGAACGGGAAGGGATCAGTGCTGGCGTATTTGTCCACGATCCTTGCGGAGGCGGGATACAAGGTGGGGCGTTATGTTTCCCCGACGCTGTTTTCCTACCGGGAACGCATACAGGTCAGCGGGGAATATATTGACCGGGATTCGTTTGCGCGTCTGATGAGCCGCGTGGCGGAGGCGGTTGATGGGATGAAGCGGGAAGGAAAACCGCTGCCGACGGCCTTTGAGATGGAGACTGCGGTTTCTTTTTTATATTTTGTCGAGCAGAAGTGCGATATCGTGACGCTGGAGGCGGGTCTTGGCGGGCGGATGGACGCGACGAACGTGGTCAGAACGACGGAGCTCGCGGTACTTGCCTCGATCAGCAGGGATCACATGGCAGTGTTAGGGGATACACTCGCGGAGATCGCGTGGAACAAGGCGGGGATTTTCAAGCCAGGCGTGCCGGCGGTCTCGGCGCATCAGGAAGCGGAGGCCGCGGAGGTTATAAAAAGGACAGCCAAAGAGCAGGGCTGTGAGCTTGCGTTTGTCGAGCCGTCAGAGATCAGAGATGTCGTCTACGGGATCGGACTTCAGAAGTTTTCCTATCGTGAATTTGAAGAAATCGAAATTCCGCTTACGGGGAGGCATCAGATCGAGAACGCGGCGCTTGCGATTGATGCTGTGCGGATGCTCCGGAAGCATGGATGGACAATTTCGGATGAGGCGGTCCGGGAGGGTTTTGCACATACCATCTGGAGAGGAAGGTTCAGCGTAATCCACACAGAGCCTTATATTGTGATGGACGGGGCGCACAATCCGGATGCGGCGAAGCGGCTCCGCGAGTCCGTGAAAGAATATTTTCAGGAAAAGAAAATATTTTTCATTTTTGGCGTGTTTTCTGACAAGGAATATGATAGAATTATCGAAATTACAGCTCCGCTGGCAGAGCACATCGTGACGATCGAGACGCCGAACAATCCGCGCGCGCTTCCGGCGAAAAAGCTCGCGGAGGTGGTGCGCAGGGTGAATCCGTCGGTGGAGGCGGCAGACGGGATAGAGGACGCCGTGCGGATCTGCAGAGGACTCGCAGGGAAAGAGGATGTGATCCTGATTTTCGGGTCGCTGTCATTTCTTGCGGAGGCGGAACGGGCGGTCACCGCGGTATATGGAGAGACTGGAAAATGATTTCCTGTCTGCGCAGCGTCCGGGAAAATGAGCAGAGATCAGGATTCAGGGATTTTGTTTTGCAGGATTTCGGAATAACAGGAGAAGTGGAACAAGAACAGTTCTCAATAATAACAATCACAGGAGAAACTTTATGAGAGACTTGATGGAGTTACGAGATCAGATTGATGAGATTGACCAGCAGATTGTCAGGCTTTTTGAGGAGCGCATGGACATCTGCCAGGAGGTTGCCGAGTTCAAGATCGCGAATGGCAGAAAAGTATTTGACAAGGACAGGGAGCACGCGAAGCTGAATACGCTGACCGGCCTGACGCACAATGATTTTAACCGCCATGGCATCAAGGAACTGTTTCAGCAGATCATGTCGATGAGCCGGAAACTTCAGTATCAGCTTCTCGCAAAAAACGGCGTGGCGGGAAGACTTCCGTTTATCGCTGTGGATGATATTGAACGCGAGAATATCCGCGTCGTCTACCAGGGGGTGGAGGGCGCCTACAGCCACGCGGCAATGCGCACGTATTTCGGGAATGATGTCAACTGCTTTCATGTGACGAAATGGCGCGACGCGATGGAGGCAATCGCGGAGGGAGCCGCCGACTATGCGGTGCTTCCGATTGAAAACTCTTCGGCAGGGATCGTGGCCGACAATTACGATCTCCTTGTAAATTTTGAGAATTATATCGTCGGGGAGCAGATCATCAAGTGCGAGCATGCGCTGCTCGGACTTCCCGGAACGGATATCCGCCAGATCAAGAAAGTCTATTCTCATCAGCAGGCGCTGTCCCAGTGCGAGGAGTATCTCGACCAGCACAGGGAATGGCTGCAGATTCCGTATGGGAACACAGCGATGGCGGCCAAGAAGGTTGCTGAGGACGGGGATCCGACGCAGGCGGCGATCGCGAGCCATTTCGCGGCGGAATATTTCGGTCTGGAGGTGCTCGCGGAGCATATTTATTATAATAAGGCGAACTCGACGCGTTTTATTGTCGTGACGAATCAGCGCATCTTCCGGAAGGACGCGAAGAAGATCAGTATCTGTTTTGAAGCGCCGCACAGCAGCGGCTCGCTGTACTATATTATGTCTCATTTTATTTATAATAATATTAACCTGACCAAGATTGAATCGCGGCCGATTGCCGGAAGAAACTGGGAATACCGCTTCTTCATTGATTTTGACGGAAACCTGAACGACAGCGCCGTGAAGAACGCGCTGCGCGGGATCCGCGAGGAAGCGATCAATATGAAGATTTTGGGGAACTACTGAGAAAGCTGCAAAGCAGCGGAGCAATCGGCTTTCGCCCACAGCGTGGATTGAAACAACTGAAAACGGAAAGGAACTACAGAATATGGCTAGAACGGAAGAATTGATATTATACCGTGACTTTGAACACGGAGAGATTCTGTCGGAGATGACATGGATCATGGAGCACTATAAGGAGAAGAGCGCGGCTGTGCGCGAACGGTTTTTCTCCTGTGTGCACGGTCTGATCGACATGGCGGGGACGTACGGGTTTGAGGAAAATCTCTGGCATACATATCTCACGTTTCTGCTGGTGAACCATGAGAATGTGTTCAGCACGGCGTGTGAGATCAAGGGCGTCGGCGACGGGAGCCTGAAAAGGATCGCGATCCATGATTTTGAGATATTCCGCGAGCTGTTTGCATATGATTTTGCAGGGCTTGAGGAGGAACTTGGCGTAAAGTTTTTTGAGGAGATCCTTCATTATCACAGTGAGGCGGCCGGAAAGATGTTCAACCGCCGTATCCGGGACAGGATCTGTGAGCTGGCGGTGCAGCTTGCCGGTTCTGCGGATATCGGGGAATTTACGGAACATATGATCACTTTTTACAAGGAGTTCGGCGTTGGAAAATTTGGCCTCCACAAAGCGTTCCGCGTCTCGCATGAGGACGATGGAGTAAAGATCGTTCCGATCACAAACATTGCGCATGTGTATCTGGAGGATCTGGTGGGGTATGAGATTCCGAAGAAGAAGCTGATCGACAACACGGAAGCCTTTGTGCGCGGGAAAAAGGCGAACAACTGTCTGCTGTTCGGCGATGCGGGGACCGGAAAGTCCTCGAGTATCAAGGGAATCCTGAACCGTTATTACGATCAGGGGCTGCGCATCATCGAAATATATAAGCATCAGTTCCGCGATCTGAATGATGTGATTGGGCAGATCAAGAACCGCAACTACCGCTTTATCATTTACATGGACGATCTGTCGTTCGAGGAGTTTGAGACGGAGTACAAGTATCTGAAGGCGGTGATCGAGGGCGGTCTTGAGAAGAAGCCCGAGAATGTCCTGATCTACGCGACCTCCAACCGCAGGAATCTGATCCGGGAGAAGTTTACAGACAACGAGGAGCGCAGGGACGATATTCATATCACGGATACAATTCAGGAGAAACTTTCGCTTGTGCGGCGGTTCGGCGTCACGATCTACTTTGGATCGCCGGACAAGAAGGAGTTCCAGAATATTGTCCGGGTGCTCGCAAAGCGCAATGGGCTGGAAATTCCGGAGGAGAAGCTTCTGGACGAGGCGAACAAATGGGAACTTCAGCACGGCGGTTTTTCCGGCAGGACAGCGCAGCAGTTTGTGGATTATCTGCTGGGACAGATGGAGTAAACTGAGCATACAGAAATGCTTCCGGCGGAAGCTTCCCGCATCGCGGAACGCCGCAGCCGGCTGCAGAGTGAACAGTGACAATGTTCCCGGCAAAAAAGAAGTACCAGATGAGAAAGCCATGCGGAGATGCCTGTATCCGACTGGATGTTTTCTGAACGCTCTGCCGTGTTCTTTGCGGGAGAGGTGTTTGGAGTGCCCCCAGGGGCGTCTGTGCGCATGAGCGATAAGTTTTTACAGCAATGAGAACAGGAGAAGAAAATGGCAGTAAAGATGTTTGCGTCCATCACGATTGGCTCGTCGGAGACGGAGATGAAAGTATTTGAGCTGTCCCCGAGAAAGGGAATGAAGGAAATTGACTGGATCAACACGCGGCTGAATCTCGGCGTCGACGTCTACAAGATGGGCAGGATCGGGAACCGGAATATTGAGGAGCTGTGCCAGGTGCTCAAGGAATTTAAACGGATCATGGCAGGCTACCGTGTGGAATCCTACCGGGTCTGTGCCACGAGCGCGTTCCGCGAGACAAAGAACGCCGTGGTGCTGGTGGATTATATTGAGAAACAGACCGGACTGGAGATTGAGGTTTTGAGCAACGCGGAGCAGCGGTTTATCGATTACAAATCCATCGCGTCGGTTACGGCGGAATTTGAGACGATCATTCAGAACGCGACCGCGATTGTTGACATTGGCGGCACCAGCATGCAGATTTCCCTGTTTGACAAGGATAAGCTGATCACGACGCAGAACATCCGGGTCGGCAACGTCAGCACAAAAGAGGAGCTTGCCCCCTATGAGAAAAACAGAAGCCATTTCGAGAAGATGGTGACGGAGATTCTGAATCATGAGTTTGCGGGATTCAACAAACTCTACCAGAAAGACCGCAAGATCAAGAATCTGATCATCATCGGCGGCAATCTGCGTGAACTGATGAAACGGTATGAGACGACGGATCACAAGATCACTTCCGTGTCGAAGGAACAGTTCATGGGAATCTATCAGAAGATTGTAGATCTTGACCCGGATCAGATTGCGGCGGATTTTGACATTTCTCTGGAGATGACCCCGGTGATCGTGCCTTCCGCGATCTACTGCCGCTGCATGATCGACAGCTTTGGTGTGGAGACAGTCTGGCTGCCGGATTACAGCTTAAGCGAGGGTGCCGCCTATGATTATGCGGAGAAGAATCAGTATATCCAGTGTAATCACAGCTTTGAGGAGGATATGATCGCGTCCGCCCGGAGTATTTCCAAGCGCTATAAATGCAGCCAGCCGCACATCCGTGTTCTTGAGAACCTTGCGCTGCAGGTGTTTGACCGCATGAAGAAGGTGCACGGGATGACGCAGCGCGACCGTCTGCTTCTGCAGATCTCGGTTATCCTGCACAACTGCGGAAAATTTATCAGCCTTGAGAATGTGGCGGATTGCGCCTACAATATCATCATGGCGACGGAGATCATCGGTCTGTCCCAGACGGAGCAGAATATGATCGCCTACATCGTCAAATACAACACGATGCCGTTTCCGGATTATGAAGATTTTGACACGGCTGCGGAGATCAATATCGACGATTATCTGCGCATCGCGAAACTGACGGCCATTTTGAGACTGGTCAATTCGCTTGACCGGACGCATCAGCAGAAATGCGCGGAAGCGGTTGTAACGTTCAAAGACAATGTGCTGAAGGTTGTGGCGGCGACGCGCGAGGACCTGACACTGGAGGCCAGGACGTTTGAGGAAAAAGGAAAATTCTTTGAGGGCGTGTTCCATGTACACCCGGTATTTAAGCAGAAAAAGCAGTTATAGAAAGGAATGGGCAAGATGGCAGTTATGTTTGATAAACCAGAATATTTTGTAAACCGGGAGTGCAGCTGGATTGAGTTTAACAGGAGAGTTTTAAGCGAGGCGAGGGATAAGAGCCTGCCTCTTCTTGAACGTCTGAAGTTTCTGAGTATTACAGCTTCGAATCTTGATGAGTTTTTCATGATCCGCGTTGCTTCGCTGAAGGATATGGTGAATGCAAAGTATACGGGGAGAGATATCGCGGGCATGACGGCCCAGGAGCAGCTGAAGGTGATCGGAGAGAAGGCGCATGAGCTGGTAAACCAGCAGTACACGACTTATAACCGGTCCCTGCTTCCGGCGCTGCGCCAGGATGGTTTCGAGCTTGTGACGGAGCATGAGGCGCTCACAGACAAACAGAGAGAATTTGCGGATCAGTATTTTGAGGAAAATATCTATCCGGTGCTGACGCCGATGGCGCTCGACTCTTCGCGGCCGTTCCCGCTGATCCGCAACAAGACACTGAATATTGGCGCGCTGATCTCCAAAAAAGACGAGAAGAAGAAAACAGAGTTTGCGACGGTGCAGGTGCCGTCCGTGCTCCCGCGCATCATCCGTCTGCCGGACGGAAAAGAAGGGCAGAAATGCGGGATTCTGCTGGAGGAGGTCATTGAGCGGAATATATCCAAGCTGTTCCTGAATTACGATGTGGTCTGTGCGCATCCGTACCGGATCATGAGAAACGCCGACCTGACGATCGACGAGGACGAGGCGGCGGATCTGCTCAAGGAGATCCAGAAACAGCTCAAGAAGCGTCAGTGGGGCGAGGTTATCCGTCTGGAGATTGAGGAAGGGATGGAGCCGAAGCTTCTGAAGATCCTGAAAAAGGAACTGAATGTAAAAGAAGAAGATCTTTATCAGATCAACGGACCGCTGGATCTGACATTCCTGATGAAACTGTACGGGATCGAGGGCATGGACAAATACCGCTATGCTCCGTACAAGCCGCAGCCGGTGCCGGGAATGAACGACGAGGAAGATATCTTCACGCAGATCCGAAAAGGGGATATCCTGCTGCACCATCCGTATATGACGTTTGATCCGGTTGTCCAGTTTGTGAAACAGGCTGCCGTTGATCCGGATGTGCTCGCAATCAAACAGACGCTGTACCGTGTCAGCGGCAATTCTCCGATCGTGGCGGCGCTTGCGCAGGCTGCGGAAAATGGAAAGCAGGTTTCCGTGCTTGTCGAGCTGAAGGCGCGTTTTGACGAGGAACACAATATTATCTGGGCAAAGATGCTTGAGAAAGCAGGCTGTCACGTGATCTATGGTCTTCACGGACTGAAGACGCACAGCAAGATCACGCTCGTGGTTCGCAGCGAGGAGGACGGAATCCGCCGCTATGTCCATCTTGGAACAGGAAACTATAACGATTCCACGGCGAAGCTTTACACGGACTGCGGAATTCTGACGTGTTCGGAGCCGATCGGCGAGGACGCGACCGCCGTCTTTAATATGCTGTCCGGCTATTCAGAGCCGAAGAGCTGGAACAGGCTTGCACTGGCTCCGATCTGGCTGCGCGGCCGCTTCATGCGTCTGATCGAGCGGGAAACGCAGCACGCGCGCGACGGAAAGCCGGCGCGCATCATCGCGAAGATGAATTCCCTGTGCGACAAGGAGATCATCGACGCGCTGTACCAGGCATCCGCGGCGGGCGTGAAGATTGATCTGATCGTGCGCGGTATCTGCTGTCTGAAGGTCGGAATTCCGGGAGTGAGCGAGAATATCACGGTGCGCTCCATCGTCGGAAATTTCCTGGAACACGCGAGAATCTTCTACTTTATGAACGGCGGCGACGAGGAATTCTACATGGCGAGCGCGGACTGGATGCCGAGAAATCTGGACAAGCGTGTGGAGATTCTCTTCCCGGTCGAGGATGACAAGATTCGCGAAGAGGTGCGCCATATCCTCGATATTCAGCTTGAGGATAACGTAAAAGCCCACGTCATGCAGCCGGACGGCAGCTATGAGAAGATTGACAAGCGCGGCAAAACGCTTCTGAACTGCCATGATTATTTCTGCGAAGAAGCAAGGAGGCGGGCCTGGCGCAGCCCAGACCCCGTACAGACAAGAGTCTTCATCCCAATGGAGGCGGAAGACTAGAGAAAAAGTGAGGCGGACGCATGGACAGAGATCATACAAAAAAAATCCGAATCGGAGACAGGATTATTGGAGGAGGATCTCCAATCCTGATCCAGTCGATGACGAACACGAAGACGGAGGATGTTGAGGCGACGGTCGCCCAGATCAAAAAACTGGAAGCGGCAGGCTGCGACATCATCCGCTGCGCGGTTCCCACCAGGGAGGCCGCGCAGGCTCTGACATCGATCAAACAGCAGATAAAAATTCCGCTGGTTGCGGATATCCATTTTGACTATAAGCTTGCGATTGCCGCGATTGAGGCAGGGGCGGACAAGATCCGGATCAACCCGGGGAATATCGGAAGCAGCGACCGTGTGCGCGCGGTCGTTGACGCGGCGAAAGAGAGGCAGATTCCGATCCGTGTCGGCGTAAACAGCGGTTCCCTTGAGAAGGAAATCCTTGAGCGGGATCACGGCGTGACGGCCGAAGGGCTTGTGGAGAGCGCGCTCCGGCAGACCGCGGTGATCGAGGATATGGGTTATGACAATCTTGTGATCAGCATCAAGTCCTCGGATGTCATGCTCTGCGCGCGCGCACATGAGCTGCTCGCAAAAAAGACACGGTATCCGCTGCATGTCGGGATCACGGAAGCAGGCACGCTGCTCTCCGGAAATATTAAATCAGCCATCGGACTGGGGATCATCCTTTCCCAGGGGATCGGCGACACGATCCGCGTTTCCCTGACCGGGGATCCGCTTGAGGAGATCAAGTCGGCAAAGCTGATCCTGCGCACGCTCGGGCTGCGCAAAGGCGGGATTGAGGTTGTCTCCTGCCCGACCTGCGGACGCACGAAGATTGATCTGATCGGTCTTGCTAATCAGGTGGAGACGATGGTGGAAGATATTCCGCTTGATATCAAGGTGGCGGTCATGGGATGCATTGTGAATGGTCCAGGAGAGGCAAAGGAAGCAGATATCGGGATCGCCGGAGGAAAAGGCGAGGGTCTCCTGTTCAAGAAAGGCGTGGCAGTGCGCAAGGTGCCGGAGGCGGAGCTGCTGTCCGCTCTCCGGGAAGAGATTCTCAGCTTGTGCAGACAGTGAACGGGCATATGGCCGTAGAACGCCGCGATGACCTGTGTGCCGGGTTTCAACTGCGGACAGTGAGCGGGCAATGGCCAGCGGATGCCGCGATGACAGAAAGACCCGTGCGCCGGGTTTTGATTCGCCGGGAGAGGAAATAAGATGACAAAACCTTTTTATGATGTGTTTCCTGCGCTGGAGCTGTCCGGTCAGACAAAAAGTCTGATGGAACACTCCAGCGTTAACCGTATTACGATGAACCGCGGAAGAAATCATCTGAAAATTTATCTGGAAAGCGAGAGGCTGATCCAGAAAAAATATATCTACGAGACGGAGCAGGCTGTGAAACATCAGCTTTTTTCTGACGCTCCGGTGGATGTCAGGATTATTGAGAAGTTTCTGCTGTCGCGGCAGTATACGGCGCGGAATCTTCTTCCTGTCTATGAGGACAGTATCCTGACGGAGCTGCGCAATTATAATGTCTTTCTTTACAACATGCTCCGCGGGGCGAAGAAGGAATTTACGGACGACGACACGCTGAAGCTTACTCTGAAGGAGGATGTGTTTTCTGGCGCGAAGGAGGAGGAACTGCTTCAGATTCTGGAGAAGATTTTCTGCGAGCGGTGCGGCCTTTCCCTGAAAGTTTACGCTTCCAGGGAGGAAGCGGATGAAAGCCGTGCGCGAAAATTTCATGAACAGGAACAGGAGCAGGAAGTCGCTGAAATCTGCCGGAGGTACGCTTTGGCGAAAAAGAAAGAGAATTCCGAAGACAGCGGGGAAGAATGGATCGGCGCACAGGATGGCACGGATGGCGCCCCGGAAGCGAAAAACGGTCAGAAGGGAAAATCCGGGGAGAAAAAAAGCGAAGCCGGCGCAGGGAAAAAAGCGGAAGCGGGAGTCCCAAAAGGCGGAGCGCAGAGAAAAGACTACGTGCCGGGGGAACGAAGAAAAGGCAGTTTTCAGCCGGGAGAACGTCCGCTGCGCAGATCAAACAATCCGGATGTCATTTACGGCCGTGATTTTGACGGCGAGAATCTGGAGATTGAAAAGATCAGCGGGCCAATCGGGGAGGTTATCATCCGCGGACAGATTGTCGCGCTTGAGAGCAGGGAGCTGCGGAACGAAAAGATCATGCTGCTGTTTGATCTTACGGATTTTACGGACACGATCGGGGTCAAGATGTTCTTGACGAATGAGCAGGCGGGGGAATTGATGAAATCGCTGCAGCAGGGCGGCTTTTACAGAGTACGCGGCGTCACCGCGATCGACCGGTTTGACAGTCAGCTTATGATTGGATCCGTTTCAGGAATAAAGAAAATACCGGATTTCCGCGAGAAGCGTATCGATACCGCACCGGAGAAGCGCGTGGAGCTTCACTGTCACACAAAGATGAGTGATATGGACGGAGTCACCGATGTGAAGGATATCATCGGCCGCGCCATGGAATGGGGACATCAGGCGATCGCGATCACGGATCACGGCGCCGTGCAGGCGTTTCCGGACGCGAACCATGCGGTGCCCAAAGGCAGTGATTTCAAAGTGATCTACGGGATGGAAGCGTATCTTGTCGACGATCTCAAGGAGATAGTTTCCAATCCGAAAGGGCAGACGCTTGCGGATTCATTCGTCGTGTTTGACCTTGAGACGACCGGATTTTCCCCCACGGCAAATCAGATCATCGAGATCGGAGCGGTGAAAGTTGAAAAGGGGCAGATCACAGAACGGTTCAGCACGTTTGTCAATCCGAAGACACCGATTCCGTTCAGAATCGAAGAGCTGACGCATATCAGTGACGAGATGGTCATGGACGCGCCGGAGATTGCGCAGATTCTTCCGCAGTTTATGGAATTCTGCGAAGGATGTTCGATGGTGGCGCACAACGCGTCGTTTGACATGAGCTTTATCGCGGAAAACTGCGGCCGTCTGGGACTTCCCTGCGACAAGACAGTCGTCGATACGGTCTCCATGGCCCGTGTGCTCCTGCCGCAGCTGAGCAAATATAAGCTGGATACGGTGGCGAAGGCGCTGAATATTTCTCTGGATCACCATCACAGGGCGGTGGACGACGCGGCCTGCACGGCAGAGATTTTTGTGCGGTTTGTCAGCATGCTGCATGCCCGGGAAATCACGACGCTGGAAGGGCTGAATGAACTTGGAAGATCTTCCAGAGAACAGATTAAGAAGCTGCCGACGTTTCATGCGATTCTGCTCGCGAAAAATGAGATCGGGCGGATCAATCTGTACCGTCTGGTATCGCTGTCGCATCTCGATTATTACAGCCGCCGCCCGCGCATTCCAAAGAGTCTGCTTGAGAAATACCGGGAAGGACTGATCCTCGGGTCAGCCTGCGAGGCGGGAGAGCTTTTCCGGGCGCTTCTTCGGGGCGCGCCGGAGCAGGAGATCGCACGGCTTGTTAATTTCTATGATTATCTGGAGATTCAGCCGCTCGGAAACAATATGTTCATGACAAAAGAAGATTATGAGGACCGCAAAACGGTGGAGGATCTGCGGAATCTGAACCGCAGGATCGTAAAGCTTGGCGAGCAGTTTGGCAAGCCGGTCGTCGCGACCTGCGACGTTCATTTTCTCAATCCGGAAGATGAAGTCTACCGCAGAGTTATCATGGGATTCAAAGGATTCAAGGACGCGGATGATCAGGCGCCGCTGTATCTGCGGACGACGGAAGAGATGCTGAAGGAATTTGAATACCTCGGCGAGGAGAAGGCGTATGAGATCGTCGTGACGAACACGAGGAAAATTGCGGCTGAGTGCGAGCGCATCTCTCCGGTGAGGCCGGACAAGTGTCCGCCGGTCATCGAGAATTCCGATCAGATGCTGCGGACGCTGTGCTACGACAAAGCGCATGAAATTTACGGAGATCCGCTTCCGCCTGTCGTGGAAGAGCGGCTTGAGCGCGAGCTTCACTCAATTATCTCGAATGGGTTTGCCGTGATGTACATCATCGCGCAGAAACTGGTCTGGAAGTCAAACGCGGACGGCTATCTGGTCGGCTCGAGGGGATCTGTCGGCTCATCGCTCGTCGCAACGATGGCCGGAATCACAGAGGTGAATCCCCTGCATCCGCATTATTACTGCAGTGAGTGCCACTACAGTGATTTTGATTCAGAAGAAGTCAGAAAATTTTCCGGCATGGCCGGTTGCGATATGCCGGACAAAAACTGTCCGGTCTGCGGTGCGAAGCTGAAAAAGGACGGGTTTGACATTCCGTTTGAGACATTCCTCGGCTTTAAGGGAAATAAAGAGCCGGATATCGACCTGAATTTTTCCGGCGAGTACCAGAGCAAGGCCCATAAATATACGGAAGTAATTTTCGGCGCGGGACAGACATTCCGCGCGGGAACGATCGGTACGCTTGCCGACAAGACAGCGTTCGGGTATGTGCGGACGTATTTTGAGGAGCACGGCATTCATAAGAGAAACAACGAGATCAACCGGATCGTGCAGGGCTGCGTGGGCGTGCGGCGGACGACCGGACAGCATCCGGGAGGAATCATTGTCCTGCCGATCGGGGAGGAGATTTATTCGTTTACCCCGGTGCAGCATCCGGCAAACGATACGGAAACCGACATTGTGACGACACATTTTGATTATCACTCGATTGATCACAACCTGCTGAAGCTCGATATTCTCGGACATGATGATCCGACGATGATCCGTATGCTGGAGGATCTGACCGGGATCGACGCGAGAAAAATTCCGCTCGATGACCCGTCGGTCATGTCGCTGTTTGCAAGTACGGAAGCGCTCGGGATCACGCCGGAGGATATCGGCGGCTGTAAGCTTGGAGCGCTTGGTATTCCGGAGTTTGGCACAGAGTTCGCGATTCAGATGCTGATCGATACGAAGCCGAAATATTTTTCCGATCTGGTCCGGATTGCCGGGCTTTCGCACGGAACGGACGTGTGGCTGGGGAACGCGCAGACGCTGATCGAGGAAGGGAAGGCCACGATCTCGACCGCGATCTGCACGCGCGATGATATTATGATCTATCTGATCGGAAAAGGGCTGGACAGCGAGCTTTCTTTTACAATCATGGAGAGCGTGCGAAAAGGCAAGGGGCTGAAGCCGGAGTGGGAGGAGGAAATGACGAACCACGGGGTTCCGGACTGGTACATCTGGTCCTGCAAAAAGATCAAGTACATGTTCCCCAAGGCTCATGCCGCAGCCTATGTCATGATGGCTTACCGGATCGCCTACTGCAAGATTTTTTATCCGCTGGCTTACTATGCGGCGTACTTCAGCATCCGCGCGTCGGCGTTTGACTATGAGCTGATGTGTCTGGGGCGCGAGAGACTGCTGTACCATATGGCAGATTACGAGAAACGGCAGGATACCCTTACGAAGAAAGAGCAGGATACATACAAGGACATGAAGGTCGTGCGGGAGATGTACGCGCGCGGATTTGAGTTTCTGCCGCTCGATATCTACAAATCGGAGGCGACGAGATTCCAGATCGTGGACGGAAAACTGCTTCCTGCTCTCTCCACGATCGGCGGTCTGGGTGACAAGGCGGCGGTGGCGATTGTTGACGCGGTAAAAGACGGGCCGTTTCTGTCAAAGGATGACTTCAGGAACCGGACGAAGGTCAGCAAGACGATCATGGATCTGATGACGGAGCTTAAAATTCTGGACGGACTGCCGGAGAGCGATCAGCTGTCCCTGTTTGACCTGCAATAAGATGAGGAGATGACATGCTTCAGAAATTTTATCCGAATGAGTACGTGGATTCGACGTACGTGATAGATTTTGAGGATCTGTACCGGAAGGGATACCGGGGGATCATCTTTGATATCGACAACACGCTGGTGCCGCACGGCGCTCCGGCGGACGACCGGGCGCGGGAACTTTTTGCGCGTCTGAAAAAAATCGGGTTTGCGTGCTGTCTGATTTCAAACAACCAGAAGCCGCGGGTCGAGATGTTTAACCGTGAGATTCAGGTGCATTTTATTGAAAACGCGCACAAGCCTTCCAGAAAGAGTTATTTTCGGGCGATGGAGCGGATGGGGACGGATGTCTCGAATACGCTGTTTGTCGGGGATCAGCTCTTTACGGACGTGTACGGAGCAAATCGGGCCGGGATTTACTCGATCCTGGTAAAGCCGATTCATCCAAAAGAAGAAATCCAGATTGTGCTCAAGAGATATCTGGAACGTATTGTGCTGTATTTTTATAAGAAGAGTAAGGAATGACAAAGCTGTATTCGGGGAAAATGCAGTTCCCGTCAGATTTGCGCCTGACGGGACCGGGCAGGAGGGGGGTTCCTCCCTGCCCGCCGCGCTCGAGGTGATTTCCGGACATTTTGTCCGGAAATTCCGAAATTAAGCAGAGGTGAACACAGTCTCTCCCCGGCAGACCGTGTACTTTACGGCGCCATAGAGGTTCATGCCCGTAAATGGGGTATTGCACGCTTTTGAGTGGTAGGTCTTCGGGCAGAACGGCTCGTTCGGATCAAAGATCACAAGATCGGCCGGTGCGCCCCGCTCGATCTTTCCGCACGGAAGATGGTAGAGCCGGGCCGGGTTCAGCGTCATTTTCTGTATAAGCTGCGGCAGCGTCAGATAACCGGGACGGACCAGGCTGGTGATGCCGAGCGCGAGGGAGGTCTCAAGCCCGATGATGCCGCTTGGCGCTTTTTCGAAGGGCAGAGCTTTCTCTTCAGCGCTGTGCGGCGCGTGGTCGGTCACGATCAGATCAATGGTCCCGTCCATGAGGCCCTCGATGACGGCCTGGCGGTCTGCTTCCGTCCGCAGCGGAGGGTTCATCTTGGCGAGAGTGCCGTGTTCCTTCAGAGCCTCTTCGGTCAGAGTAAAGTGGTGCGGAGTGGCCTCGGCATAGATGTGCGCGCCGAGCGCTTTGGCCGTGCGGACCAGAGCGACGGAATTGCGCGAGCTGATGTGCTGAATGCTGACGGTCGCTCCGGTGTGGAGAGCCAGCATGCAGTCGCGCGCCACAAGGAGGTCTTCCGCTACGTTGGGAGCGGTGGCGTTTGCGCCGCTCTGGCGGATGAATCCCGGATGTTCCTCGTGAAAGGAGAGCGGGAGGTCCAGCGCTTTCGCTTTTTCCATGGCGAGGGATACAAGTCTGTCGTCCGTCAGCGGGATTCCGTCATCCGTGAATCCGCAGGCGCCGACCTTTGCGAGCGCTTCAAAATCAGTCAGTTCTTTTCCCTCAAGGTTTCGGGTGATGGACGCGGCCTGGAGAATCCGGATTTTTTCCCGGGAAGCTCTTTCAAGAATATCACGGAGGATTTCCGGGGAGTCGGCCGCGGGTTTTGTGTTCGCCATGCAGACAACGGTTGTAAAGCCGCCGGCCGCTGCAGCTTCGGCTCCTGTGTGCAGATCTTCTTTGTAGGTCAGTCCGGGATCCCGGAAATGGACGTGGACGTCGATCAGACCGGGAGCGACGCAGGATCCGGCGGCGTCGATCACTTTTTCGCCGTCGTGCGCGTGCAGCATCCCGATTTCCTGGATGACGCCGTTTTCCGTCCGGAGGTCAGCGACAAATGTCGTAAGGTCGCCGGATGAGAGGATGGTTCCGTTTTGTATCAGCATGAAAATTTCTTCCTTTCTTTTTTATTCATTGTACGTTTAAATCTGCTGTCATGTCAATTACATAATTAAGTCTGATTTACTGAACCTGTAAAAAACAGTTGAAAAATCTCCGCGGATACGATAGAATAAAAAAGATTGATGTGTTTCGAGAAATTAAATCTAAATCCGGTTTTGGATAATTTAAGGAGGAGTAACAACATGATTTCAGCAGGCGATTTCAGAAACGGTATTACACTGGAGATGGACAACAATATCTACCAGATCATCGAGTTTCAGCATGTAAAACCGGGAAAAGGTGCTGCGTTTGTCAGAACAAAGTTAAAAAATATCATCAGCGGCGGTGTGGTTGAGAAGTCCTTCCGTCCTACGGAGAAATTCCCGACGGCGCGTATCGACCGCGTGGAGATGCAGTACCTCTATTCAGATGGAGATCTCTATCATTTCATGAACACGGAGACCTATGATCAGATCGCATTGAATCAGGACGCGATCGGCGATTCTCTGAAATTTGTGAAGGAGAACGAGATGGTTAAGATCTGTTCTCACAATGGAAACGTATTTGCGATTGAGCCGCCTCTCTTTGTGGAGCTTGAGGTGACAGATACTGAGCCGGGCTTCAAGGGCGATACGGCGACAGGCGCTACAAAGCCGGCCACTGTTGAGACAGGCGCTGTTGTGTATGTGCCGCTGTTTGTTGAGCAGGGAGATATACTGAAGATCGACACGAGGACAGGAGAGTATCTGTCCAGAGTATGATGTCCCGCGTATCTGACATGGTGAGACCCTGAATTGTATTGTGTGGCGTGAAAACTTAAAGATCAAAAAGAGAAATGCTGTGAATGGACCGAGGCCCTCTGTATGGGTTTCGGTTCATTTTTTTTGGCATATGAAATGTATTTTTCATGTAAAATTCGCTCAGTAAATATTTTTTAAATATTTTTCAAAAAAACACTTGCAAAATAGACAAAGATATGATATGGTAAGTGATATAAATCAGTGGGCATGTTGCCCGTCATCGTGCGAATATCTGCACATTATTCCAAAAAAGATTTATCTGATCAGCATAAGCTGACAAACGCTGACTGAATCATGAGTTTTTTGACAGGAGAGAAGGTGATGGATGATTGTAGTATAAGGATTGTTTATAAAGGCAGGAGACAGCTGCCAGGTGAAGCGAAAAAAATTTCTATCAAAGTGAGAAGGTGACTGATGGTTGAAATATGAGGATTTTTTAACACAGCTGGAAAATTGTATCAGATCAAAGGAGGGGAAGGAGGTCAGAATCCATGTCAGCCATATCATAAAGAACAACGGAAGGTATATGGACAGCATTTCAGTGATGTCCTGCGGGGAGAAAGTTTCTCCTGCAGTCGGTCTTGCCCCGTACTATCAGAAGGCCCTTGGGGGAATGTCGGTGGAACAGATTGCGGACCAGATTCTGGACTGTATTCTGCACTTCAGAAAACAGGGACTGCCCAATGTGGACTCGTTCGCTGATTTTGAGAAAGCAGGAGGAAAGATTGTCTGCCGTCTCATCCATTACCGGAAAAATCAGAAGCTGCTCAGAAGTGTTCCGCACAGGAGGTTTCTGGATCTTGCAGTCGTATATTATTATCTGCTTGGCGAGGATGACTTTTCAAGCGCTTCGATTCTGATTCAGAACAGCCATCTGGAGCTCTGGGGAATCACGCCGGAGGAACTTCATGCGAGAGCATACGCGAATACGCCGGTGCTGCTGCCGTATGAATTTGGCAGTATGATGGCGATTTTGCGGAACATAACAGGAATGGATTTTCCGGATGAGGAAGAAGAGCGATGCGGCATGTACGTTCTGTCGAACCGGCTGAAGATGTTTGGGGCGGTCAATATGATCTACACAAATGTCCTGGAGATGATCGCCGGGTTTCTGGGAGAAGATTTTTATCTGCTTCCGGGGAGTGTGCATGAGTGTATTATTGTGCCGGTTTCCATGAATACACAGGCGGAAGAACTTCAGGAAATGGTAAAGGATATTAACCGGACACAGGTAGAACCGGAAGAATTTCTGTCGGATTCCGTGTACCGGTATTGCCGCGGAGACAGAAGCCTGATTATTGCGGCGGAAGGGCAGTAACCG
Source organism: uncultured Lachnospiraceae bacterium (assembly GCA_947626965.1). GTDB lineage: Bacteria > Bacillota > Clostridia > Lachnospirales > Lachnospiraceae > Choladousia. The sequence goes on along the minus strand of CANQUH010000017.1, from coordinate 19,683 downwards.
CATGCTGCGTCAGCAGCCGATTTCCATGTCTGGGCCTGCAATCGAGCAGGAGGCGGCTTTTCCTCCTGCCGCCGCGCGGCCCGCATGCTGCGTCAGAAGCTGATTTCCATGTCTGGGCCTGCAATCGAGCAGGAGGCGGCTTTTCCTCCTGCTCGCCTGCGCGGCCCGGGTGCTGCGGCAGCAGCTGATTTCCCTGCCCGGGCCTGCGCATAAAAAAAACCCCTCTGCACGCAGCGGGATACCAGAACCTGCAGTACAGCAGGACATGTGACCTGCACCTGAATGTACGCCGACGGCGCACAATGCTCCTTGCAGGCAGACGCAGATTAAAAGAAACACACCTGAAGGGAATCGAACCCCCGACACGTGGTACCGGAAACCACTGCTCTATCCACTGAGCTACAGGTGCATATCTGAATACTGAAACATTTTATCACACAAATCTGAAATTGTAAAGAGAAGTTTTATTTTGGAGGAAAGAAATATGACCCGAATTATCCGTATGTTTGCGAAACCGCGGAATCCGCCGGGAAAGTCCGGCGAAAAAAAGCAGCCGCAGAAATCATCTGGTCTGTTACGGCGCTTTGTGCTGAAGGCGGCGCTCATCTCAGGAACCGCGGCGATGTGCTGGCTCTGGGTTCTGCGTCCGGTGTACATAACGGGAAATGCGATGGTTCCCGCCCTGAAAGACGGGGATCTCTGTATTGTATACAGGGACAGAAACTATTATACCGGAAATCTGGTGGTGTACACGACAGAAGATGGGGAAGTGCGTGCCGGGCGCATCGTAGCTTCTGCGGGACAGGAGATCAGTTTTCCTGAGAGCGGCGGTTACACGGTGGACGGATATCAGCCCGCAGAAGAAATCCTGTATCCGACTTACAGAGCGAAGGATAAAACAGTGAAGTATCCGCTGGTTGTGCCAGAGAACAGTTTTTTCATTATGAATGATTTTCGTTCGGATGACGATGACAGCCGCTCCTGCGGATGCATTGCCCGGGAAAATATTACAGGGCGTGTGGTGTTTCTTTTCAGGAGGCGCAGTTTTTGAAAAAGATAATTTCATTTCTTGACCGGCTTCTTGACAAAGGGCTTCTGCTTTTTTGCCTGCTGTGTTTCATGACCGGCCTGTACGGCCTGTATGACAGTTACAGGATTTACATCCGGACTGCCGATGACAGTCTGCTGTATTTTAAGCCAGGTTATGAGACGGCGGATGAGCCGGAAAAAAAGATACAGGGGAATCTTGCCGCGTGGTTGACGCTTGACGAGGCAGGAATCGACTGCCCTGTGATGTATGGTAAAAACAATACAGAGTATCTGAGCAGAGATCCGTACGGCGAGTATTCTCTGGCGGGAAGTATTTTTCTGGACGCGAGAAATTCACCGGATTTTACCGACCGGTACTCTCTGATTTACGGACATCATATGGAAGGAGGGCTGATGTTCGGACCGCTGGACAAATATCTGGACAAGGCATGGTTTTCCTCTCATATGGAAGGAACGCTGACAGTCGGGAAGAAGGTTTATCCGCTGCGTGTTTACGCCGTTGTGGAGGCGGATGCCGCGGCAGAAGAAATTTTTTCTCCGACGGAGCAGAAACCGAAAAAGACGTTCCGCTATGTGAAGAAAAAAGCTCTATATTACAGAGCAGATCTGGAACCGGATTTAAAGAAAGGAGAGCGGATACTGGGGCTGTCCACATGCAAAAGGCCCGATACTACAGAGAGAGTGGTCGTATTCTGTGCGTACTGATCTGTATTGTTTTACAGCAAACGACAAAAATATTTGCCGTTTGCTATAAACCCTCCGGGGGATGCGCACGAATTTGAAGCGGAAAAATGCCGCTTGAGCGGCACAAATTCGGCGCAGGGAACGAGCAAAACGAAAATCGTTTTGTCGTTCCCTATACATAAAGGCTGACATGGAAGATATTCTGTGTTCAGGCCGGCAGCTTAAAAATATTCAGTGTGGAAATGGGAGCTTTGCGAGTCATTTTAATTTTATGAGAAGCTTCCACAGAGAAAGGAGTTAAAAATTTATGAACAGAAATCGAAAAAGAATAAGACTGGCCGCTGTCATCATGGCATCGGCTCTGACGGCAGCCATGCCGGTATCGGCGGAGGGAAGCAGTTATGGGACACAGATTGGAGGATACAAGACCACAGGTTTTAAAAAGTATGTGCTTCAGGATAAAGACGCGATAATCCCGAATCTGGATTTTTCCTATGAAATTTCGGCCGGGGAGGCGAAGGCTTACAATGTTGGAGAGAAAAAGTTTGAGGTCCTCGCGGGTATCGACGCCGATCGGGTGACAATGGCGGGTGTTGGTACTGAGACTGCGAATCATATCTGCTTCAGCAATTCTGACGGCACGAAAAATGACGCGAATACCTCAGTCAAGGGGTATAATCAGGAAGAAAACGTATATATCGAAAAAGAAGCATCTCTTGATTTTTCCAATGTCCGGTTCACAGAGCCGGGAATCTATCGCTATATCATTACCGAGTCTGGTACAAACCGTTCTGTTAAAAACGATTCTGATGCAACGCGTGTCCTGGATGTGTATGTGTACGATGCGACGGGAGAGGACGGCGCAAAGAAACTGGAAATCAGCGGCTACGTGCTGCATTCCTCCGAGGATGACAGCCCCGAGATCGCCATGGGAGAAAGCAACGGGTCAACAGGAAGATACACGGACACAAAGGATCAGGGATTTACGAATGAATATCAGACGGTGGATCTCACCTTCCGAAAAGAAGTATCCGGAAATCAGGCGTCCAAAGACAAGTATTTTAAATTTACGGCAGCACTGACCAACGGAATTGCGGGCGACATCGTAAAAGTTGACATTACAAATGCCGATGGGACGGTTCCGTCCAACGCCGCCACGCTGGATGCGTATGAAAATCAGGAAAATCCCACGCAGCTGACATTTGACGGGGACGGAAAGGCGACGGGAACCTTTTATCTCCAGCATGGACAGCAGATTGTTATCCAGGGTCTTCCGGCTGACGTCGCGTACGATATCACAGAGGCAGCGGAGGATTACAAGTCCGAGCCGGCGAAAGTACAGGATTACACGGGAGCTGTGAACGGAACTACCGCGAGGGAGGATATCAAAACTTCCTATCTTAATACAAGAGAAGGGACGATCCCGACAGGCGTTGCCACGGCAGTTGCTCCGTTTGCTGCGCTGACAGCGGCGGCAGGCGCCGGCATTCTGCTTGTAACCAGGAGGAAACGTGTAAGGTAAACGGCATTTGTCCGAAACTGCTGTGCGGGGGAGGAAAACGCTTTTCCGCACAGCAGAAAACGGATGGTATCGGAAGGAGGTCTGAAAGATCTGTGATGAAAAAAATGATAACGATGGCGCTGGTGCTTGCATTTTCCGGATTTTATGCGAAGGCTGCGCAGGCGGCTGTCTCTGTCAGGGTGCCTGTTTTGTGCAGGGCGAACGAAGATGACGGGATATATATAACGAAGATGGAGGCGCTGGATGATACGCTTCTGGAAACAATTCGGGAAGGCCTGCTTTATCTGAAGAATACGGAAAGCGGAGATCTTGTCATGGAATTTACGGAACCCGGTAATTATCATTACCGGGTTCTGCAGGACGGGGAACTGTCAAGCGATGAAAATTTCGATGACACTACATTTGTGGTGGATGTGTACGTGTCCAGAAACAGTGACGGAACACTGGTTGCGGAACCGGTTGTGTATGAGGCGAACGGGGACCAGAAGAAGACAGCCATACGTTTTCTGAACATGCCGACGGGATATTATGAGGAAGAAACAGAATCAGAAACAAACGTGCCGGAAACAGAGGAACCGGAGACAAAGGAACCAGAATCAGATGAACCGGAAACGGGCAGGCTGGAAACAGAACCCGGAACAGAGAGAGAAACAAGACCGGATGGGAGCAGACCAGACAATAATCCTGGTCCTGGTCAGGGACCAGGTTCCGGAGCAGGAAGCGTCAGTGTCAAAACTATGGATCAGACACCGGTTATGTTATTTGGAATTTTGCTGATTCTTTCCGGCGCTGTGGCTGTCATCATGACCGGAAGCATCATAAGACGCCGCAGGAAAGGAGTGTGAGAGTGATGAAGCGAAGAAATTCTGTGAGAAAAGTGGCAGCGGCAGTTATGGCGGCCGTGCTGGCCGTTGGTTCAGTGCCGCAGCCTGGATGGTATGCTGCGGCAGCAGGTCCGGAGACGGAATATACCGATATAAAAACTGCAGAGAAAGCAGAGGCAGAAGAAACAGCAGAAGATCCGGGCGGTCAGACAGGAGAAATTCAGCTTGAGGATGTGACAGGGGAGGAATATGAGTCCGCACTGCCGCAGGAGAATCTGATTCCGCCTGAACAGACACAGAGCTTTGTGGAGACAGAGGAAATATCTGCGGGACCGCCTGATGTGTTGCCGGAAATCCCGGGAACGGAGACTTCGCCGGATATATCGCCGGGGACAGAACCGGAAGAGAAGCCGTCGCCAGATAACCCGCCGGAGGTAGTGGAACCGGAGCCGTCCCCTGACGCACCGGCGGAAGGCCCGGGAACGGAGCAGCAGCCCAGCATGTCTCAGGAAGTTCCGGGAGTGAATATATCGCCGGAAACTCCGGAAACAGAGGCATCGCCGGATACATCACCGGGGACAGAATCTGAAGAGAAGTCATCGTCTGATGTACCGGCAGAGGTTCCAGGAGTGGATATATCCCCGGAAACTCCGGGAACAGAGGCATCGCCGGATACATCGCCGGGGACAGAGTCTGAAGAGAAGCCATCGCCAGATAACCCGCCGGAGGTAGTGGAAACGGAGTCGTCCCCTGACGCACCGGCGGAAGTTCCGGGAACAGAGCAGCAGCCCGGCATGTCTCAGGAAGTTCCGGAAATAGATATATCGCCGGAAACGGAGGAGAGCAGAAAACCTGATACAGAGACAGAAGGAATTACCATCCTGGAAAAAGAAACGGAGGCAGCGGAAGGGACAGCCCCGGAGAAAGATCCGGAGGAAGAACAGGATATGATACTTGGACCGGAAACGGAGCCGGAAACTCTGCCGGAGGAAGAGCAGGATACTCCGTCAGATGAGCTGGATGAGGAACCGGCGGAGGATACGGAAACAGGGACAGATGCCATGTATGCGATCCTCTATGAAAGCGGAGAACTGGTATTCCAGAGAGGGGAGACACCGGATCCGGGCAAAGGGAATGTGCAGGAGAGCATGACCGGTTTTGAAAACCTGAGTTTTGCAAATAAGTACAGCTGGCCCTGGTATAATACCTGCCGGTTGTCCATCCGGGCGGTTTCATTCAAAGACCGGTTTTGTCCGGCAACGGCGGAGAGCATGTTTTCCGGGTGCAAAAATCTGATCTCATTTGACAGCAGAAATTTTGACACCTCTTCTCTGACAAATACGGGAAACATGTTTTATAACTGCACAAGCCTGAGCTCGCTGGATACAGGCGGCTGGCGGCTTTCATCCGTGACGGAGACCGATTACATGTTTTACAACTGTGCCGGTCTGACGGCACTGGATACAGGCGGCTGGAAGCTGTCTGCCGTGAAGAAGATGGATTATATGTTTTATGGCTGTTCCGGACTTACAGAACTCGATATGAGCAGCTGGGATATGAGTCAGGTGACATCGATGGGGTCGATTTTCGGGAACTGCCGGTTTTACAGACTTGTGCTGGGACCGATGTGCAGGCTGAATCCGGGGATTCTCCAGGAGGATATCTGGGTCAGAACTTCTTCCGGACAGCAGTATACCGCAGAGGAGCTCTGCGGAAGCTATGATGGGGCCGTGATGGCAGATACCTACTGCCGGCAGATAAAGGTGATGTTTGAGGGAAATGAAGGGACAGCGGATCCTGCGTTTCTCCAGACGTACATAGGGGCAGTGCCGGACAGGCTTCCGTCGGCAGTACGCCGGGGTTATCTGCTTGACGGCTGGTTTACGGAAAAGTCCGGGGGAAGCAGACTGGAACCAGGATATCCCATTGCACAGGAAAAATATTATGCACACTGGACTGCCCGCCATTATACGCTGGTGCTGCGCAATGGAGAAGATGAGGAATTCAGCAAGGAACTTGCCTACGATGAGCTTTATACACTTCCGAGCGGACAGTTTACGAAAGAACATATGAAGCTTGAGGGATGGAGCACTCATGAGGACGGAAGCGGCCTGAAGTATGAACCGGATGAAGAAGTGTGCATGCTTACGGATGAAGACGGAGGGAAGGTAACTCTGTATGCACAGTGGGCGGAGATCTCACCTAAAGTGCACGTGTTTTTTGACACACAGGAAGGAGGGGCAATCGATCCTCTGGAGATAATGCCCGGCGATATTTATGGGAAAACTGTGGCGGGAATCATTCCGTCACGTGAAGGATATACCTTTATTGCCTGGCATAAGGGATCTCCGGACGGAGCTGTCGTTGAAAGTTCTGACTGTGCGGAGCAGGAAGATATTTTTCTTTTTGCCGAGTGGAAGCGCAATCCGGTCATTACTTTTGATACAAACGGGGGAGGTCCGGAGATATCCCGGAAACAGATAAAATACGGCGGAAAGATTGGCACTCTCCCCAAATATCCGTCAGGCAGCAGTAAGGCATTCTTTACCGGATGGTTTACAGAAACAGCCGGCGGCGACGAGGTGAAGCCGGACTGGGTTATATATGAAGATGTGACTTATTATGCTCATTGGAGCTGGAAACCTGTTTTTGATGCAAATGGAGGCATGTTTACGGAGCTTCCGGAGTATCCGCCTCAGGAGTCGCCGGAATATCTGATTCATGCGCTGCCCGAAGTCAGGTGCGACGGCTGCCGGCTGGCCGGCTGGTTCCTGGAGGACGAGGTTACGGAGGTCAAAGCGGAACAGGTCCTGGATTTGTCTCTGGGATCCAAAATCACGGCGCGCTGGGAGCGGATGGATACGGTAAAACTTACGCTGGATCCGTCGCCTTCAAACGGAGAGTTTTCGGTGAGTGGAAAAGAGACGTATGAGGTTTATCTGAATCAGCCGGTCCGTGTACTGCCGGACCCGAAGTATAAACCGTCCGGCGGGCGAAAATTTCTGGGCTGGTTTGATGAAGAAGGGATACAGTGGACGGAGGATACTGTGATCACGAAGGACACCGTTCTGCATGCGCTGTGGTCTGGGACGGCTGTACGGATTACATTTAATGCGGACGGCGGGTCAGGACTGTCGCAAAGCTCCCTTCTGGTACCTGCGGGATCCACGATCGATGTGCTGCCCGGCGCCAGGAAGAATACTTATATCCTGGAAGGCTGGTACACGGAAAAAAACGGCGAAGGAGAAAAGCTGACCACAGAGACGGTCATCTTGAAAGAGACGACCTATTATGCGCACTGGGTTTCATTTTTCCTGAATACGTCGGATCAGGCGGCATTTTATGTTTACGGGGCGGAGTGGGGAAACGCGTCAAACGAAAACGCGGATGTAATTGACGATACGCTGATCGTCCATCCGACCGATACGAGCGACCAGACTGCGCAGCTGCATGTCAGGTTTGAGATGAATGTTTCTGTGGGGGATTTCGTTCTTCCTGCGGGTGCGGTAAAGATCCGGATACCGAAATATGTCTGGAAAGACTGGGAAGGCAATGATATCGGGACAGATAATCTGAGCGTCAATCTCCCGCAGTATCCGGATATCCGTTCCGGCATGTTCTTTTCTTATATAGATGAAGGGGATCACTACCTGCTTGTAAACAACCAGGAGCTTGCCGGGGGCGCAGGCGTGGACGTTGTCATTTCCTACAAGGTAAAGCCGAAAGATGTGCCGGGAGGCGCGTCAGACGCGCAGGGACAGTATGTGGATGGGTATGAGTATTATAAAGGAAAAGCTGAGGTGACGTTTTATGTGGATATGGATCAGGACGAAGAAGCAGAGACAGTCAGAAGCAAAGAGCTTTTTCTGGAGATGCATACCCGTATTTCCGGTTCACCAACCAAGGAGCTTCAGAGTATTTACTATAACTGGCAGAATGAGTGGGGAGAAAGGCCGGAGGATGCAGAAGATTATTTTTATGCGAAATGGGAGCTGAGAACCCATTTTTCAGTCAATACAAATCAGCCGGGAACCTATGAGTGGACAGAGGACGGCATGGTGCATGACGGAACGGTGGTCGTCATAAGATCGCCGAAAGGAACGGTCAGCAGCACAGGATATGTCAGTGAAGTGATTGTACGCTATCCGGTGGCTCTGCTGAGAGATGCGCCTGCGGAAGGCCTGCTGCTGCATAATGAAGTGCTTCTTACGGTCAGCTGGAAATCGGGATACAAAACCGTTCAGAAAGCGCAGGCAGAAAAAAGGATATACAAATCCTCATATCCGCCGGGAGATTTTGGAAAACAGAGACCCTATTACACTTCCACGGAATCCGAAAAGAACAGACTGATCCAGGGAGGCCAGGAAAAACTTACAGATGATGAAACCGATGTCAGTATGCAGTGGAAGATTGCGTATAAGGGAGGCGCCGGGAAAGTTCCGGACTGGAATGAAAAGACGGGAACCTACACGGTGCCGGAAAGAACAATCCGGATAAGGGACGGACTGTCAAAGGATATGCTGTACTCTTCGGGGAAGTCTTCCGCAAAATATGTCTGGGAACCGGAGACAGGAAATGTGGCATTGGCAGACAGCGATTACTCGTTTACAGAGCTGAAGGTAAATGTGCAGGAGTATGACGCTGAATGCAGAGACGGTCTGTGGACGTCAGAAAAAAGCCATGATGAGCTGGATGATGTGAAGGGAGTGGACATTTATGTCCGGTACAGAGGATCAGACCAGCTGTCATACTGGACAAACATACCCGGTTCAGGACTGGGAAGTGGGAAGACGATCACTTTTCCGGAAGGAACTGTGGGATTCGAACTCAGGCATAAATCATCGTTCTATCTGACAAAAATTTCTCTGCAGCTGTCGGCCAAAGTACATCCGACCCGGAAAATGAAAACGCTGGTGTCGCTCGATATGGAGGCGGGAGCTACGTCGCTGATCAAGAACAAGGCATACTGTGATGTCTGGGAGACGGAAAGCGGAGAGGATTCCATTTATTTTTCCGCTACGAATTATACAGGCGGGAAAACCTCCGCGCTCAAGGAGATCTGGGAACTGAATATGAGTCAGACGGTGCAGTGCGCATGCAAAAAGGCCTCAAAAACGGGGAATGTGGTGCTTGATGTAGGCAAAGGTACGCAGGACAATCCGATATACATAGCCGGGTGGAACTGTAATTCATCAGGAAACGCAAAACAGCTGCGCAAAGGGATCCTGTATGATCTGCTGCCTGCAGGAACAACGGTGGATATTTCGAGTCTGTTCGGATTTGCCGTTACAGGATATGTCAAACTCCGGCCGGGGGATCTGGGAGATAAGGCAGACCTGTATGAGGAATATAAGAAGAAACCAGGAAAGCTCAGTGTCTCAAATTATGATGTGCGTTTCTCTGAAGACTGGATGGGCTCCGGCAGGACAATGATGATAATCACATTTACGCTGCCGGATTCTCCCAAAATAGTCGGCGCTGAATTTTATTACCTGCTGCACAACACATATGAAAATATTCTGCTGCATGGCACGACGGTGGAAAATGACCTTGCGTTTGTGAATACTTCTTCCGGACGTGTACGCCCCGCGGAACTTACAGGGAAACAGTCGGTCATTGAGGACAGCCGTCTGTACGATGAACTCCAGGCAAAATATGAGGGGTTCATCGCGTACGCGGAAGCTTCCGTGAACTATGTTCCGGTTGACGCATATTCCTGGGGATTTGAGAAGAGTGTAAAGACATATTCCGATTACAGTTCAAAGGGAGAAGCGTTTCCGGGGACAGAATATACGTATAAACTGTCATACAGTCAGTCAGAATCCGCGCAGAGCTCAGGCATTGTGTTTTATGATCTGCTTGAAGGAGGGTATTTTGTACAGGATGATTCCGGACAGCAGAAAATGGAATCTCAGTGGCATGGAGCGTTTACAGGAGTGGATGTACATGAGATTGCCCAGAAACTGACGGGAGGGTCGAATACAGTACGGTGTAACCCTGTGGTATGGTATGCGACGAAGGACAGAAATTCGTTTGCCGGAGAAGACTTTGACCTGTCCAGAACGGATATCTGGAGCATGCAGCAGCCTGAGGATCTTTCCACTGTCACAGCGGTTGCTGTGGACTGCAGGAAAAACACGGACGGCACAGAGTTTATTCTGGTCAACCGTCAGGTGATGGATGTCTATATTGGGATGCGGGCTCCCGAGAATGTACCGCAGGATGCAGTGTACACCTACAATGAGGGATGTGCTCTGGCAAAACAGAAGAATGACGAGGAACCGACAACACTGACCTCGGATGCTCAGGTGGAAATCATAGCGGGGGAACCGGAGCTGCATAAAAAATCCGATCCGGAATCCGGGACAGAGGAAAATCCGGCGCCGCTGGAACAGAAGGATTCCCTGAATTATACCTTGTCAGTGACCAACAACGGTACAGTGCGGACAATGACGGATATTATTGTTGAGGACGAGATTCCGGACGGGCTGAGCGTGGAATCATCCGAGATAACCGTGTGGTTTTCTGATGCGGAGGAAAGGCTGAAAGTCAGCGAATCACCGCGCATTTCCATGACGAAATCCGGCCGGCATCTGAAATTTGTCATCTCCACACTTCTTGCGGGGGAGACTGCATATATTATGATTCCCTGCGAGGTCTCTGTCAAAGAAGGGCTGCTGGTAAATACCGCGCATGTTACATCCGTGGACGGTGTGAAAAAGAATGTGACGTCTGAGACAACGTATCACAAAGTAGAGCCGCTTGGTACTCTTTGTGTCAGAAAGACAGTGAAAGGCAGCCTGGGAGACAGATCCCGGCCGTTCTCTTTCCGCTTGAAATTCACGGTGGGGGAGCGGGAACTGCCCGAATTGTGGAACTGCAGAAAAGGAGAGGTGGAATTTACGGCAAAGCCTGACAAAGAAGGGTATCTGACTTTCAGTCTTTCTGACGGGGAATCCATTGAGTTCCTCGGTGTGCCCCGCGGTACCGGCTATGAGGTGGAAGAGACAGACGGAACCTCTTTGGGCTATAAAGTCGAGTCGGAGAACAGCCAAGGGACAATCGGGGATAAAAGTGCGCAGGTATCTTTTGTCAACACGAAAAACGGCTTTGTGCCGACAGGCGTATGGGGCGGTCTGTACAGGAGTCTGATCCTGGTGCTGGCGGCCGCGGCCGCAGTCATCCGGATGATCCTCAAAAGGCGGATACAGGGATAAAAATACCTGAAAAACCTGTCATGTCCCGCAGATCACAACTGACCTGCGGGACATGACAGTCTACAGACAGCATTCCCCGATCATTCTTCCGATTGCAACAATATCGCTGGAGTCGGTGAACTCCAGATGGATTTTGCCCAGTCCGCTGATCCAGAGTTCCAGTTCACTTTCCATATCGAAATGGCCGGAAGTTTCAACAGAAAACACCTGTATTTTAGAGTACGGAATTGTGGTAAAATCCCTCTTTTTGCCGGTTACTCCCTGAATATTGACAGTAATCATGCGCTTGTCCGTGAATACGATGAAATCCCGGATTGCCTTGTATGTGCCAATGATGTTTTCTCCTTTGACAAGGAGCGGGGAGATGCATTTGACAACAGAGTCTTCCGATACTTTCCGGAGTTTGATTACGTCATTGTTTTCAAAGTCGATCATGCTTTAACCTTCTTTCTTTTGCGATTTTACGGGATATGGAAATAATAGCACAGTTTTTTACGTAAGGCAATGATTCCCAGAATAAGAGAAATCCCCTACTTTACAATCAGTTATTGATATGCTAAAATTGAAGAAATTATGTGATTATGGAGAAAATAATCGTATATTCTGTGCAGGGACAGGGGGAATAGGCTATGCTGGGAGAAATCAGAGAGTGGGTGTCTGATAATCTGAGGTATTTGCTGCTCGGACTGGCTGTACTTCTGGGAGCTGTTATTATTTTCTTTGCTGTAAGGCTGGTTATGAACTGGGGAGAGAAGGAAGTAGTGGATGAGCGCACAGGGACAGAACAGTCTGCAGGCAGGGGAAATAATAATAATAAGGAAAATGAGAGCGGGAAAAAAGACGGCAGCGAAAAGGAAACGGATGTGGACGACATTGCCCTGACTTCAAATGATCCGGATATCCTGGATGTTATAACCCGCTATTATAATGCAAAGGCGGATAAGGATTTCGATACAATCCGGGAAATCAATCCCGCGTTCAGCGCAGAGGACGAAGCGGATCTCGCGCACAACAACGTTTTCGAGCGGTATGACAATATCATGGTGTATTCCAGAGAAGGTCTCGACAGTGATTCCTATATTGTATATGTGTATTTCGATTTGAAAATTTCCGGAATAACGACCCCTGCGCCCACGCTGGTTGATGAATATCTCCGGAAAAATGAAAACGGAGATCTGATTATCGTCAACAAAAACAGTACACAGGAGCTGGCGGATTTTATCGAGAAGATGAGGACTTCAAGTGCGGTTCAGAGTATGGTAGATGATGTGGACCAGAAACTGGAGCAGGCAGCGGCGTCAGATGAAGATCTGCATAAGTATGTGGAAAAAGTGAAGGAAAACCAGTCTTCCGGTTCCGATTCGGATGATGATGAGAAGGATGAATCAGCAGCGGATGCGCCGGAGGTGAATGGTACCGCGAGGGCAACCACAGAGGTCAGGGTGCGCAGTGAGGCATCCACGGACGGGGTAATTTACGGGATGCTTACCACAGGATTTTCCGTGAAAGTACTTGAAAATCTGGACAACGGCTGGTCGAAGATCCAATATACGGCGAACGGAGTCACCATTGAGGGATATGTGATGACCCAGTATCTTGAGGCAGAATAGCCTGCTGTGTCCGGCGCAAAAATGAACCGGTAACACATGTTGTTCCGTCACGTGAGATTCTTCCGTTTTTTCTGTGACAAAAAGTTTCATATAAGGATATTGAGAGAAAACTCGCAAAAGCGAGTTTTCTCTTGTTTTCATGAAGCGTATTATGTTATAGTATTGCTCACGGAAACAAAAGAAAACACTGGCCGGGAGGCAGAGGAATGGAACAGTATAATTTATCAAAAGAAACCGGACCGGAGGGCGTACGGCTGAACAAATACATCAGTGAGGCCGGATACTGTTCGAGGAGGGAAGCAGACAGGCTGATTGAGCAGGGGGCTGTCAGGATTGACGGTCAGGCGGCACAGATGGGAGTCCGGGTGCTTCCGGGGCAACAGGTCACCGTGAATGGAAAAATTCTTGCGAAAGAAGAGGAGAGAATTCTGCTTGCCTTTCATAAGCCACGTGGAACTGTGTGCACGACAGATACCAGATGGGGCGACGTGACAGTGGAGGAACTGCTGCATTATCCCAAACGGGTATTTTCCATCGGCCGCCTGGACAAGGAGTCCGAAGGGCTTCTTCTGATGACCAACCAGGGGGATATCCTGAATAAGATTCTCAAGGCAGGCAATGCTCATGAAAAAGAATATCTGGTGACAATTGACAAAAATGTTACGGAAAGCCTGCTGGACACCCTGGCGAAAGGAGTATATCTGGAAGAGCTTGGCGTAACAACGAGGCCGTGCAAAGTTGAGAAAACGGGGGAGCGTCAGTTTCGAATGGTTCTTACCCAGGGCCTTAACCGACAGATCCGGCGCATGTGCGAGGCTGTCGGCTGCCGTGTGGTGCGGCTGGTACGGCTGCGTGTGATGAATATAGAGCTTGGGAATCTGAAACCAGGAGAGTACCGCAGCGTCACGGAGGAAGAATTCGCCCGGATGAATCAGCTGCTTCAGGGCTCAAGCAATCATCCGGACTGGAGAAAGCCTGCCAGGAACCAGGAAGAGAAATACACAGCGGGCAGAGACGGGGATGGTTTTACCGGCCGGAATGAGGCGTCACCCGCCCGAAGAGGAGAGAAAGTTTACAAATGCCGAAATAACAAAAAAAGAAATGAGAGGAGCCGGCGCCTTGGAAAATCAGAAAATTGAGAGAATGAGAGAGCTTGCCCATATTCTGACGGAGGCATCAAAAGCCTATTATCAGGAAGACCGGGAGCTGATGAGCAATTATGAATACGACAGACTTTACGACGAGCTTGAACAGCTTGAGCAGGAGAGCGGGATTGTCCTCGCGGGAAGTCCGACCACCAAAGTCGGCTATGAGGCGCTCGATGAGCTTCCCAGAGAACGGCATGAGTCCCCGATGCTGTCGCTTGACAAGACAAAGGATATCGAAGGACTGAAAGATTTTGCGGGAAATCATCCGACGATTGTCTCCTGGAAGCTGGACGGACTTACGGTCGTGCTCACGTACCGGGACGGCCAGCTGGAAAAAGCGGTGACGCGCGGGAACGGCGAGATCGGCGAGGTTATCACGAACAATGCGCGCGTCTTTCGGAATATCCCTCTCCGGATTTCCTACCAGGGAGAACTGATCCTGCGCGGCGAGGCAGTAATCACCTACACGGATTTTGCGCGGATCAATGAGGAGATCGAGGACGCCGACGCGAAATACAAGAATCCGCGGAATCTCTGCAGCGGTTCGGTCAGGCAGCTCAACAATGAGGTCACAGCGCGCAGAGGCGTGAGATTTTACGCGTTTGCTCTTGTGAAGGCCGAGGATGTGGACTTCGGCAATTCCAGAAAAAATCAGTTTGACTGGCTGAAATCACAGGGGTTTGACGTGGTGGAGCATTACATGGCTGACGCCTCCACAATGGAGGAGACTGTGCAGAAATTCGCCGATAAAATTCAGTATTATGACGTGCCCTCGGACGGGCTTGTTCTGACGTATGACGATATCGCCTACGGGCAGTCACTCGGACGTACGGCAAAATTTCCGCGCGATTCCATCGCTTTTAAATGGAAGGATGAGATCAGGGAGACAAAGCTCCTGGAGATCGAGTGGAGTCCGTCGAGGACCGGCCTGATCAACCCGGTGGCGATTTTTGAACCGGTGGAGATCGAGGGCTCTACAGTCAGCCGCGCAAGCGTTCACAACCTCAGCATTATGAAAGCGCTTGAACTTGGAATCGGGGATACGATCACTGTCTACAAAGCGAACATGATTATTCCGCAGATCGCGGACAATCTGACGCGCAGCGGCCGGATTGAGATTCCGGAGGTATGTCCGGCGTGCGGAAGCCGGACGAAGATACAGAGTGTCCGCGATGTAGAGACACTGTGCTGCACGAATGAAAACTGTGTTGCGAAAAAAATCAAGGCATTCACTCTGTTCGTCAGCCGGGACGCGCTGAATATCGACGGGCTTTCGGAGGCGACGCTGGAAAAATTCATCGCGAAAGGTTTTATCCATTCCTTTGCGGATATTTTTATGCTGGAAAAGTATCAGAATGAAATTGTGGAGATGGAAGGTTTCGGCGAGAAGTCGTTTGCGAATCTCATGGCGGGGATTGAGACCGCGAGGCACACAACGCTTCCGCGCCTGCTTTTTGGCCTTGGGATTCCGGGAATCGGCGCGGCAAACGCGAAAGTACTCTGCAGGCATTTTGACCATGATCTGGATAAAATACGCACCGCGACGGAAGAGGAACTGTCTGAGATCGATGGAATCGGCGGAGTTCTGGCAGGAGCAGTCGTTACTTACTTCCAGGATAAAGAGAACATTGCCGGTCTGGACCGGCTGCTTTCACAGCTTCAGATCGAGCGGCCGCAGCCGGAAAACGAGTCGGAGCAGACACTTGCCGGAAAGACTTTCGTGATCACGGGAACGGTCACTCATTTTGCCAACCGGAATGAGCTGAAGGCCTATATCGAGAGCCGCGGCGGGAAGGTAACGGGGAGTGTTACAAAAAAGACAGATTATCTGATTAATAACGATACGGCGTCATCGTCGTCAAAAAATAAAAAGGCGAAGGAACTGAACATTCCGATTCTGTCGGAAGAAGCGTTTCTGGAACTGTAGAGGAGGAATACTATGCCGATCAGGGTACAGACAGAATTGCCGGCAAGGGAAATTCTGGAAAGAGAAAATATTTTTGTGATGGATGAGCACAGGGCAATACATCAGGACATCCGCCCGATCCAGATTGCAATTCTGAATCTCATGCCGCTCAAAGAGGATACGGAACTGCAGCTTCTGCGTTCGCTGTCAAACACGCCGCTCCAGGTGGACGTGACCTTTGTGCGCGTAAAAAGCCATAAATCAAAAAATACATCCGCAAATCATCTGAACCAGTTTTATGTGGGGTTTGATGAGATCAGATGGAGGCGCTTTGACGGACTGATCATCACGGGTGCGCCTGTGGAGATGATGGAGTTCGAGGAAGTGGACTACTGGGACGAGCTGACGGAAATTATGAGCTGGTCAAAATCAAATGTCACATCGACGATCTACCTGTGCTGGGCGGCGCAGGCTGGCCTGTATTACCATTACGGGCTGCAGAAGCGGCTGCTTGACAAGAAGATGTTCGGCCTGTTCTGGCACCGTGTGCTGAACCGGAAGATCCCGCTGGTGCGCGGCTTTGACGACGTGTTTCTGGCCCCTCATTCCCGCCACACGGAGGTACCAATCGAGGATATACGCAGGTGCAAAGAACTGACGATCCTTGCCGAGTCGGATGAGGCGGGGCTGTTTCTCGCGATGGCGGACGGAGGCAGGAAGATCTTTATCATGGGACACCCCGAGTACGACCGGATCACGCTTGACCAGGAGTACAAGCGCGACATCTCCAAGGGACTTCCGATTGAAATTCCGAAAAACTACTATATAAATGATGATCCTACAATCAAGCCGAATCTGATGTGGCGGTCACATGCTAACAATCTTTATACAAACTGGCTCAACTATTATGTATATCAGGTGACACCGTATGACCTGATGGGGACGCCGGATTTTGGCAGTTCCGGGGATGATGACCGATGACTACCTGTTATTTTTGCGAAGTTTATTCAAAGACGCCCCGTCGAAAAGATTTGTAAAGTGTGTTGCATTTTTCTGTATATTCACGGGAGTATTTATGTTCCCGAATGAAAGGGCAGCGGAAATTGCCGTGAGGACGGTTAAGAATTATCTGGATGAAACAGGAAGCGGAATCAGGATTATTTTCAATGTGCTTAAGGATATTGACTATCTGTTTTATATGAACCTTCTAAAATGAATCAAACCGTAAGAAAATGGCAGAAAGGGTATGAACCTGATCTGCCGTCTTTTTCGACAGTTTCTCTGTAATTCATGAAACCATATCCTTTCGGTTTTATAGTGGTTTCATTACTACATATATCTTTTTATCCTCATAAAACGAAGATTTTATGTTAAGGCAAAAAATGGGGAGATTGCTCGAAAACAACCTCCCGCATGCGAACAATTTGATTTACCTATGTTTATCATCACATCAGTAAGCTGATGGTTTGGGCTTAAACACTATATTAAGCATTTTTGAGTTTGCACTTTGATTTTTGGGGTAGATCGATATGACGCGCCCCTGTTTGTCTTCGTACATTGCGTACATATAGTCAGTCATGCCACCAGTGAAACCTCTTTTTGTCAATATCGAATTAATTTGGCTATAGGTCATACTTATATTAATTCCATATAAAGATACTTTGTTGGTTCGTATATTGATGCTCCAGTTTCCTTTTTGTTTCGGTTTAGAAGATGATAGAGCAATAGCATATTCATCTTTGCTACCTTTTTTGGGCTTGTTATATGTAATCATGTTAAAAAAATCATCTTTTTCTTTAAACTTTTCGATTTTCAAATACTTTGCAACTTGTGATATGTTTTTGTTGACAACGTTGGAAACATCCGGATTTACTTTTGCTTCTGCGCTTTTAGCCGGAACTGCCGCAAGGATCAAGAAAGCCAGAAGAACGAAGACTGCTTTTCGTGATATCATTTTCATTTTCTCTAACATTTTGGAACCTCCCTCTGATTGTTAAATGTGATGGAATAATGTTACAGGAAAATTTTATCACGGCACAGTGGAAAAGTCAATTCACTATAGTAATAAAATAATAAATTAGTAAAATTTTAGAAAGGAGAACACAGCAATGCCAGTACACGACGACTTTGGGATTCGTATGAAGGAGTATTACGAAGGAATCTCAAAGACAAAATTAATGAGGCGTTGCCCAGTAAGTCTAACAGTGAAATCCAGGACATGCTTATAAATGAAAAGGGAATTAACTGGAATGACTTCACGATGTATCAGAAGAGAAAAGTATTTTGTTCCGAAAAAGGATTCTATCCCGGATGATAACGGCAAAGTAGAAGGAGTATGGCGAAGCCGATGGACCATTGATAAAGAGATTCCGATTTTCAAGGGAGAAGGGAGGGAATATATAAATAATACGTTCATGGACATGACAAGCGAAAAGAGCGATTCGTTTAACAGAACCGCCCTTGATTTGAGAAAGATGTAATTATTCATATGCTTCGTTTGTATATGTCACTTTTATAAACCAAAACTATACGATCCTGATGTTGCAGGAGAATAATCAGTACATGTACACGCTGCTGCTGTACATATCGGACTATAAAGAAGAGTCCGCGGGCATAAAACAGCTGCTGCCGTGGACGGGTGGTTATTCACCGCTTACAACGAATCTGGTTTGAACTGATATTTTGCATAAAACGGATAGACAATTATTAAAAAATCAAATCTAATATAGACAGAACCATGAATATATGCTATGATACATTCGATGATCATCAATAAATATTACTTATCATTAATTTCTTATTATCTGTTAAACTTTATATTACATTTCATGCGGATTATCCGATATTTTTCCACAACACACTTGTAATCATCCAGAAATATTGCTACAATCAAGGAGGAATGACCATTTGAAAATTGACACAGTAACAAAGGATTTCATTAAGGACAATCGGATCTTTGCCGACTTGTTTAACCAGTACATTTATGGCGGCAGGCAGGTTCTCCTGCCGGAGCAGCTCGAGGAACGTGATTCCACGGAAATCTCGCTCCCCTACGGGGACGACGAAACTGCGGTACCTGTCCAGAAGTTTCGCGACGTGAAAAAACTTTATACGGCAAAGACCGACGGAAAGACCAATTACGTCCTTTATGGTGCGGAGCTACAGAACAAAATTCATTATGCGATGCCTGTAAGGAACAGTCTGTACGATGCGCTGGCCTATACGGAACAGGCGGAAGAAGCCGCAAAGTCGTACCGGAGGGCGAGGAAAAAAGCCAGGGAAAAGAGGAAGATGGAACTGGAACAGGTCCATACCGGACAGGCAGAAAATTTCCATAACGGAGAAGAAATGGCACGAACGCCGGAGATCCTCTATCCAGGAGCGACTGAAAAAGCTTTTCACAGCAGAAAAGAAACGGCGCAGACATTGGAAGAAGGATCCTGCAACAAAGAAATAGCCGCCGCGGTGGAAGAAAAAATAAAGCTGACCAGCGAAGAATTCCTGAGTGGTTTCCGCAAGGAAGACCGCCTGATTCCGGTGGTGACGCTGACGATCTGGTGGGGAACCGGGGAATGGGACGGACCGCTGAGCCTGTTTGATATGATGGACGAAACAGACCCAAAGATTCTTGCGCGTATGAATAATTACCAGGTGAATCTGGCGGCTCCGGGGATGATGACCGATGAAGAGATCATGCAGTATCAGACTGATCTGCGGGAAGT
>CANQUH010000016.1 GCA_947626965.1 uncultured Lachnospiraceae bacterium | reverse complement strand
GTATTATTGCGCGTTTCTGCTGAAGCGTTATCTGAAATCACAGTGATTCATCGTTAAAGTTCACATATCTGCGGAACTCAAGATATGTTTGTGCATGAAGAGCGGTGTGGAGTGTTATCAGGACGGATTACATTCTGCCAAAGCCAATATGAGTCTGGAGGATTTTAACGGCATTGCGGAACAGTGCAGGGATCGAACCTGGCAGTTTGCGCTGGGAGGATGCGGCGAGCAGGAGGGAAAACCGCCTCCTGCTCGATTAAGAGAGCCTGTTTGCGGGTTTGTTTTTTGTCCAAAGAGCCTGTAAAAATATTTGCTTCAGAAGAAAAAACAGGATATAGTATTTTCAGAGAGGAAAACATGAGTATTGAAAGGGGTGTGGCAAAATGGAAATACCCAAAAAGAAACTCCCGATTGGGATTGAAGATTTTGAAGAACTTCGTTTGGAAAATTTTTATTACGTGGATAAAACCGGACTGATCCGGGATCTCCTGAACAACTGGGGGAAAGTGAACCTGTTCACCCGCCCGCGGCGGTTTGGGAAGACGCTGAACATGAGCATGCTGGAGCATTTTTTCTCTTTGGATGGGGATAAGAGCATTTTTGACGGGCTGGAGATCGCAGGGGAGAAGGCGCTCTGCGAGGAATATATGGGAAAATATCCGGTCATCTTTATTTCCCTGAAGGGGATCGACGCGCGGACTTATGAAATAGCGTTTCAGATGGCGGCGATGACCCTGAAAAGCGCGGCGGGAAAGATGCAGTATCTTCTGAATAGTGATGCTTTGAGTGAACAGGACAAAGCGGATTACCGGA
This sequence comes from uncultured Lachnospiraceae bacterium, assembly GCA_947626965.1. Lineage (GTDB taxonomy): Bacteria > Bacillota > Clostridia > Lachnospirales > Lachnospiraceae > Choladousia. The sequence goes on along the minus strand of CANQUH010000016.1, from coordinate 39,456 downwards.
AACTTCTGGATGATAACATGAGTGAGGGCACATTTGGCGATGGTCTGAGACTGCTGTCGGAACTGCTGGAAAAGCATTATGGTACAAAAGCGATCCTGCTGATTGATGAATACGATGTTCCTCTGGCGAAAGCTCACGCAAACGGCTACTATGACCGGATGATCTCCCTGATCCGCAGCCTGCTTGGGCAGGCATTAAAGACGAACAGCAGTCTGAAATTCGCGGTGCTGACCGGGTGCCTGCGGATCTCAAAGGAGAGCATCTTTACCGGGCTGAATAATCTGAAAGTCCGTTCCATTACGGATGTGCGTTTTGATGAGTATTTCGGCTTTACGGATGCGGAGGTAAAGGAACTTCTGGAGTATTATGGCTATCCGGACAGCTACCATGCGGCCAGAGAGTGGTATGATGGCTATCACTTTGGAAATGTGGATGTCTACTGCCCGTGGGATGTTCTGAACTACTGCGATTCTTTACTGGGTGACAGAGATGCACAGCCGGAGAATTACTGGATCAACACGAGCAGCAACGACGCGGTGAAGCGGTTTATTCAGGAAACGGGAAACGCGGCGATGCTCAAACGGGAGATTGAGCGGCTGGTGGCAGGAGAGACCGTTACAAAGGAGATTCGTCAGGAGCTCACCTACCCGGAGATTTACCAGACGGTCGACAACATCTGGAGTCTGCTCTTTACGACTGGTTATCTGACGCAGCGGGGAAAGGCGGAAGGAAGGATTATGAAACTGGCAATCCCCAACCTGGCAGTGCGTGATATCTTTGTGACGCAGGTCATGGAATATTTCAAGGAGAATGTGCGGGAGGACGGGGAAACGCTGAACCGGTTCTGCGAAGCGTTAAAAAACGGAGAGGCAGAGACTGTGGAGAAAATTTTTACCGGGTATCTGAGAAGGACGATCAGCATCCGCGACACAGCCGTAAGGAAAGAGATCAAGGAGAACTTCTATCATGGCGTGCTGCTTGGGATCCTGGGAGTGAAGAGCCGGTGGGGAGTCACATCCAATCGTGAGATGGGAGAAGGGTACGCAGATATCCTTGCGGAGCCGGATACGGGAGATATGGGAATCATCATCGAGGTGAAGTACGCACATGACGGAGATCTGGAGGCAGCGTGTGAGGAAGCACTGAAGCAGATTGAGCACACTGGGTATGAGGACGATCTGGAGGACGACGGGGTTGAGGAGATTCTGAAGTACGGAATCGCGTGTTATAAAAAACGGTGTCGGGTGATGCTGGGAAGTCATGGGTCATTCCTGCAGTAGCCAAAAATCAAAAAGTGAGAGAATTAGCATTCCTGTTTTACGGCAGAAGAACGGGTATATTTTGGATGGCATTATTTGTTTGTATGATAGATATTTATATGGTGCTTTACAGCTTTTACAGGATTGATTTCTACATGAATGTAGGGTATAATTCTGAACAAATATTAGAAACGTTGGTGGAAACCATGTAAGGCCCTCTTTTTGAAAAGCAACCAATTATAGTAACTGTTAATTGTCGGCACTGCGGGTATTTCTATCCGCAGTGCCATTTTGTTTTTTTGAAAGATAATCGTATGAATGGATACATACATGACAATTAAGAAAGTATCCGGAAAATAGGGTATCGGCAACAGATGAATTAATTCCATCTGCCAGGAGAACGGGATTGAGGATGTAATGAAATTTGGAAAGTCATGGGACATTTTTGCAGCAGCTGAAAAACTAAAAGATGAGAGAATTAAAAGTGGGAAATATGTAAAAAGCCAAAGAATAGACAGATTCTGTCCAACTGGGTCTGCTACTATGGTAATAATACCACTATTACGTTAGGAGGAAACCGCTATGAATGACTTACAAATCATCCAGCTGGAAAATACAGATATAGGCGGCTGGGATTTTGCCAGGCTTCGCGCAGAACTTCAGAGAGGATTGGATGCCTATGCGGCTGTTGTCTATACTGACGATTCTATTAAGAGTGCCAAGAATGATCGTACTACTCTGAATAAGGTAAAAAAGATCATCGAAGATGCCAGAAAGGCTTACAAAGCACGCTGTCTCGCTCCGTATGAGGCGCTGGAGCCTCAGATTAAGGAGCTGGTGGATATGGTAGAACGCCAGCGCATGATGATTGATGATACTGTAAAAGACTATGAAGCCCGCCAGAAGAAGGCCAGGGAACTGGAGATTAAAAAATATTATGACCGCAAAGCAGTAATCCTTGGTGATTTGGCAGAGGCTTTTTATCCGAAGCTTTTTGATAAAAAATGGGTCAATGCATCTGCCGGGCGCGCTAAATACGAAGAAAGTATACAGGCTGCCATTAACGGAGTCTATAATGACATCGAAGCAATCAAAGCGATGGTTTCACCGTTTACCGATACACTTCTGCAGTTTTATGCAGAGACTCTTTCACTGGACGCAGTGAAGAAAAAGAACGCTGAACTTACCAAGGCGGCATCCACTGCCGGACTCACGACAGTGGAAGAAGCTGCTGCAGCAGTGGGCGCGGTAATCCCTGCACCTGCTGTAAAAGTGAAGGTTCCTGTGAATGCGGCGGATGGCGTGGCAATGAAAATTTATGCCAGCCAGAATCAGCTGAATCAGATTACTGATTTTATGAAAGCAATCGGGGTCCGCTATGAACTACTTTGATTTTGGACAGGTAAATGCTGCGCAGAGGGAGGCGGTTCTGACCACTGAAGGCCCGGTTCTAATAATCGCCGGTCCCGGTACAGGAAAGACATTCACACTGGTAAAGCGCATTTCTTACCTTGTAAAGGAAAAGGGCGTGAAGCCCTGTGAGATCATGGTAGTTACTTTTACGGAAAAAGCCGGAAAGGAATTATTGACCAGAATTTCCAATGAGTTTATTGATCTGAATCTGAATATTAACGAGATGTACATCGGAACTTTTCATTCCGTGTGCCTGCGGCTTCTCAAGGAAAATTCTGAGTATGCCGAAAAAGGCGGCAAGTGCCGCATGCTGGATGCTTTTGAGCAGACTTATCTCGTCTGTCGCAATATAGACAGTTTTAACTGTTTTGGTGGTTTTAACCGGTATATTTCTGCAAAAGATCAGTGGAAGCAATCTCTGGAGATTTGCCGTTATGTCAATCAGCTGATGGAAGAGCTGGTGAATATTGATGCAATGGAAGCAGATTCTGATGAAGACATGCGGTTTCTGGCAAAGCTCGTACGACGTTATCAGGATCTCCTTGTGCGAAACAACGCGATGGATTTTTCCTCCATACAGACAAAAGTCTATGACATGCTAATGACGCATCCGGAAGTCCTTTCAAAAATTCAGGAAAGCATCCGGTATATTATGGTGGATGAATATCAGGATACAAATTATATTCAGGAGCAGCTGGTTCTGCTGATTGCAGGCAGCCGAAAGAATATCTGCGTGGTAGGAGATGATGATCAGGGAATGTACCGCTTCCGCGGTGCGACAATCCGAAATATCCTGGAATTTCCTGACAAGTTTGACGCCTGTAAGGTCATTCATCTGGATACCAACTATCGCTCCGAACCAGGAATCATTAATTTTTATAACCGATGGATGGAGAATTCGGATGGCATCAATCTGTTTAACTGGGACAAGTACCGTTACGCAAAGAAGATCACAGCCGGTAAACAGCCTTTGCTTTCCGAAACATCTGTGTATTCCTGTGGCGGTGATTCTATAGAGGCTGAAAAAAAGGAGCTGTTAAAGCTTGTTGTGGATCTGAAGGCTAGAGGTAATATTACAAATTATAATCAGATTGCCTTTTTGTTTCGATCTGTAAAAAGCAAGGAAGCGGCGGAGATTGGAATCTGGTTTGAGGCAAACGGCATCCCGGTATATTCGCCGAGATCCGATATGTTCTTTGAAAGAGAAGAGGTAAAGCAGCTCCTTGGCTGCGTCATCATGTGTTTTACGAACTATATGATGGATCTGAAAAGGAACATGTTCTTGCACAGGATCAGCGACAATCTGCGCAGTTATTATATCAGCTGTCTGAAGGCTGCGCTGCCGCTGGCAAAAGCTGACGAAACTTTAATGCAGTACATTGATAAGGTAAAAAATGAGATCCAGGGACTTAAGGGAGAATCCGATTTTTGCCTGCTTGATATTTTCTATCATCTGATTGCTCACGAACCCTTCAGAGGATATTTGAAAGCAAGCCTGCGGGATAATGTTATGAAGAGCAGAGTCGCCCGGAACCTTTCAGAACTGTCGCGGATGCTCAGCCGTTATTCTTTCCTTCACGACATGCATAATGTTTCTGCGAACAATAAGCTGGCAATGCCAGAGGAACTCTTTAATATCTACTTCAAGTATATGATTGAAGATGGCATTGGTGAGTATGAAGATGAGTCGGAATATGCGCCGAGCGGCTGCGTTTCCTTTATGACTATCCACCAGTCCAAAGGGCTGGAATTCCCTGCCGTTGTGGTGGGCTCTCTCGGAGATGTACCGAAACGGAACAGTGATCCCCTGCTGTACTCAGCAGAGAGCCGTTTTTTCCACCGCAGGCCATTTGAGCCAATGGAGGATATAAAGTTTTTCGATTTCTGGAGATTGTATTATACAGCATTTTCCAGAGCACAGAACCTGCTGATCCTGGCTGCAAAGAAGACAGACAGCAAATATTTTGGCGAATACCTGCAGCAGCTTCCTGATGCGGGCAGTTTTACAGATACAATGGCATTTGCCGATGTAAAAGCTGTAAATTACAAGCATGTCTATTCCTTTACATCTCATATTTCTGTTTATGACGGCTGTCCGACGCAGTACAAGTACTATAAAGAATATGGGTTTGCACAGAATAAAATGTTTCATACTTCTGTAGGTTCCCTGGTGCATGCAACGCTGGAGGATATGAACAAGTGTATCATCGCCGGCCGGCAGAACCGGGTAAATGACTCTGTAATCGAAGAATGGTTCAGTCTGAATTATCAGAGCATGCAGGAGCAGACAGGTTATTTCCTGACAGATGAGCAGCGGGAAAATGCACTGCAGCAGGTTCTGAGTTATTATCATCACAGGAAGGATGAGCTTGGAAGGGTTTGGCGGGCTGAAGAAGAAATCAATCTGGTATTGCAGGATTACATTCTGCAGGGGGTCATTGATCTGATCGAGGGACAGGGCGATACTGTGGAGATCGTGGATTACAAGACAGGTCCGAAGCCTGATATAAAGGGTCATCCTGAACGTGTCGAGCATTATAGAAAACAGCTTGAGATATACGCTTATCTGATTGAGAAGCGTTATGGCAAAAAAGTCAGACGAATGCATCTGTATTACACCAATTGCCCAAATGGCGATCCGCTGATCACCTTTGAGTGGACCAGATCAGCAATTGATCATACGGTTGCAGAAATATCTGAAACCATAAAAAATATTGAGGACAAAAATTTTGACGGGAGCGTTACAAATTCATATGCATGTACTTTCTGCGATATGCGGTATGTATGTGGAAAGGCGTAAGGAGGAACACCATGGCTATATGTATAAAGTGTGGGAAAGAAAACGAGTCATGCCTGTGTGACAGCTGCAGAGCCGTAACCAGTTTAGAAGTATTATGCCAGGAGCTGACAGCCTACAGACCGTACTCTGGGGCGAATCCAATCTGGGAAAAGCTGTGCAGTGAATTTAACAGTCCTTATAATCTGAGGAATCTTGTGTTTGCTGTCAGTGATGATCTTCCAACACCGAGAAAAGAATATCAGAGGGTGATGGCGATTACCGGTGCATCATCGAATGTCCCAAAGGACAGCCGTCCGTGGTTTTATGAGATTTATGAGTCAATTAAAGACAGCGATGGGTTGACAGAGGCTGAGAAGAACAGGCTTCATGGCATTGCAGTTGGTGCTTATTACATGGATTATGACTATTTTATGGCAGACAGGATTGCATCCCTTCTTTGCGAATCAGACGATATTCCCTGGCAGGCCTGCTATAATCTGGCAGAGTTTTATACAACTACCCGCAGATATGATGCTGCGGAAGAAGTAATTGCTGACGCGCTGCAGCGATTTGCAGCTGATTCCTTTGTGGTTCAGACCATGCAGAACCGCATGGAGAAGAATACAAAACAGCGTGAAAAGGCGAAAGCCGGCAAGCAGGAATATATGCCGAATCCAAAGGAAAACCGGGATGAGGCAAGACAGAAATACATTGATTTTCTGGCAGGCATCGGAATTGAGGCAGTCATGCCGAAGCCAGGAAAAAAGGTGCCAAATGCGATTCCGAAGGATCAATATCCTGATCCCGTGGAAACAAGAGATACCGATTTTGATACCTTCGTGGCCTTTGATCTGGAGACGACCGGACGCAGTCCACGATACGATTCTATCATTGAAATTGGTGCTGTCCGTGTAGTGAACGGACAGGTCGAAGAAAAGGCTGAGTTTACCTTCCAGGAGCTTGCAAAGCCATTTGACAGGCGCCTTTCGGAAGAGATCCAGCAGCTTACCGGGATCACCGCAGATGAAGTCAGGGATGCCCGTGAAATGTGGGAGGTCTTTGCGGATTTCATGAAGTTTGCTGGAAATGATGTCCTGCTTGGCTTTAACTGTATGGCTTTTGACAGCCGGTTTATGGTCAGGGCGGGACGATATGCAAATATTATTATCAAAAATAAATACTTTGATGTGATGCGCTATGCAGATCAGTTCAAAGCACAGCTTGACATAGATACTAAAGATGTCTCTCTGGCAAAACTGTCAGAGAAGCTGGAGATAGAAAATCCACGTGCCCACAGAGCGCTTGCAGATGCCGTAACCACCGCGAGGATTTTTCTGAAACTGAAGGAAATGGATGGAGGCACCGATAGGATTTCTGTTGACGATCTGCTGTCAGATCTGGATAATTGGTAGAAAATTTTAAGATAGACAGATTCTGTCCATGCCTGTTTATTAAGATGTGTGATAGGGCAGTCGTGACAATAGAAAGGCGGGTGTTTAATTGGATAAAAAGGTTGAAAGAATAATCAGTCTGTATAACCGGGTTGTGAACGGAGAAATTCTGGTAAAGGCAGATGAGGCTGCCCGATACGAGGTCAATGAGAAATCCATACAAAGAGATATTGATGATATCCGGGCTTACTTTGCGAATAATCCGGAATCCAATCAGGAATTGATCTATGATCGGGCTCGGAAGGGTTATGTTCTGGTTCAGAACAGCAGGAAAGCTCTGACAAACAGTGAAATTCTTACGGTATGTAAAATCCTTCTTGAAAGCCGGTCGCTTACCAAAGAGGAAATGTATCCGATCATTGACAAACTTCTGCAGTGCTGCGTGCCTTATAAGAATTATAGACAGGTGCAGGATTTGATCAGCAATGAGAAGTTCCATTATCTGGAGCCGCACCATGGAAAGAAGTTTGTGGATGATATGTGGGATATCAGCAGTGCGGTGTATGAGCATCGGCTGATGCGTATCCGCTATCAGAAGCTAAAAGAGACGGATAAGGTGAAGCGGCTGATCCAGCCGGTAGGAATCATGTTTTCCGAATATTATTTTTATCTCTGTGCCTATATCTCCGTCAGCGAAGAGATGCCGGATGTTCCCAAGCGGCCATTTCCTACGATCTACAGGATAGACCGCATCGCGGAATATGAAATTCTGGACGAGCATTTTCATGTGCCGTATGCAGACCGTTTCCAGGAGGGGGAATTCCGAAAGAGGATCCAGTTCATGTTTGGCGGTGAGTTGAGAACGATCAGGTTCAAGTACAAAGGCCTGAGCATTGAAGCCGTGCTGGATCGTTTTCCGACGGCGGAGATCATGGAGCATGATGAGACCGGATGGACAATCAGGGCTGAGGTGTATGGAGATGGTGTTGATATCTGGCTGAGGGGGCAAGGAAGCCTTATCGAAGTGTTGGATGGAGGAAAAGGGGGATGAAAATTGATATAGAAAATTTGGGAAACGGTAATAAAGAACAAGAATACCTCACAGGAGACAGAGAAATCTCTCTTAATGCAGAACTGAGATACGCATGTTACAGAACTTCGAGAGCGCTTAACAAAAGGGAGGACTAAAAAATGGATGCTACAGTTTCAGGAAGTTTAAAATTACAGGGGAATAAAGAAGCGATTGATAAAATGGCTTATTTTATTGAAAACGAGTTTGATGAAGAAGACATCGGGGTTTCTGCACTTGTCCGGGCAATTGAAAATGGAGAAGCGGAATATGATATTGACGAAGATATAACAATAGAAATAGAGCAGTCATATGAATTTTTGAGATCCACGGATTATACTAAAGATATTGTTGAATTTGTAAAACAGTTGGTTAAGGAAGTACCTGGTTTGACTCAGGTGGAGTTCAATGGATTGTTTGAGGTCTGGAGTTCTGGCGAGTTTATCAGGTTTGTCTGTAATTTTAGTGATGGCGTAATCACTGCAGGAGAGTCTGATATAGTAGAGAACGATGATTACGATGACGATGAGCTGAGAAAAATGGTGATGGAAGCTGAGATAACGAAGAGAAGAGATTTAACTGTTAAAATGAACTAATGTCGTATAAACAGCTGGCCGAAGTTGCTGTTTAAAGAGGAAGAGATATTCGCAAGTATCAGGAATAAAGAAAAACGATGATTAATTATTTTGAATGATTGTGCATGAAGTGAAGATATGCTGTTGATTTTTGTTACAAAATTAACTACGAATAGAATGGCAACGTCTTTCATCAGTCAATATGACTGCGATGAGTATTTTAAGCATAACAAGAGTTTGTTGATTTACGATCGACAGCAAGAAATAGCAAAAGAGTTTGAGCAATTAAAAATATAATATATTGAATTGGAAGGAGATTGCCATGGCGAAGATAAGCGAGCAGAAGAAAGTGGAACTGCTAGAAGCCGCAGTTTTAAATAATGATGCCGATGCGGTGAATGCACTTTTTAAGGAGCATGGCGAATTTGAGTTTACTGCAAGAGCCTTGGGATTAGCAATGCGTTTCGGTGGAATCAAAATTGTCACAGCATTATTGGACAATGGCGCAACTCTAAAGTATGAAATGACACCCGCATTTAAGAGAAAGTATAACAGCAGAATATCTATCAATAAACTTGATGATCTTGCTATAGATTATACTTGGTATTTGTTTCCGACATATAAACTCAGTGAATATGACAACCCGATTGTTGAAGATAATGAGAGAGTAGAGATACTTAAGAATCTTTATAATAGAAAAGAGGGAGATTTCCAAGAGATTCTTTATTATGCGATTTTATTCGACGATCAATGTATATACAATGCATTGAAAGATTTGGGAGTAAATAAACTATCTGATTATAGAACAGATATTGCGGCGGGACTTGTTCTGAACAATAGTCTTGATGCCTATGGGAGATATGCAAGAAGAGAATTTCAGGAGTATGTTATAGGAACATATTCATCCCAAATATCAGAAGAAGAGACTGTTCGTAAATTGAAAAGGTACTGGGAATGTATGGATGTAGAAAAAATATGTTTATTCCCATCGGATTTTTATGAGCCTGATTTTAAATCACCTATGGTATCGGGAAAATTTGGAACATTATTCTCAAAAAGATTTTGTTCAGAGGTGATGTTTGGCTTCTTCATACAGCATACCAACATGCTGGAAAAGGTGAAAAAATGGGATCTTTTGTTCGCTTTAGTTGATCAGAATAACGCCTACGGAGTTCAGTATGCACTATCGGAAAAGTGGATTAGTAAAGCTAAGGATCTTGATACTTTGCTTTCATATGCACAAGAGAGGAGCAATATTAAACCGGAACTTATTGGATATATTCTTGAGAAGCAGAATAAAGCGAAGTTAACTCAGGGAAAAAAGAAAGGTAAGGGCACAGAATTGTCTCTGGATGAAAAACCTTTGTCAGCAACTGAAATGAAAAAAATCTGGGGATGTAAAAAACGGGATGATGGGACGATCATTATCACGTCTTATAAAGGTGATGAAACTGATATCGTGATTCCTTCTGCAATTGGAAAAGATACGGTAACAGCAATTGATCCGGATACATTCAGTACGACTGCACCTCGAGTTACAGAAATTCAGAAAAAAGTTAGGAAGGCTATTGTATCTGTAGAATTTCCAGGGACAATAAAAAGTATTCCGACACATATGTTTTACGATGGGTATACCGGCTACTATAATAATTCCAACTCACCTCATGCCAATTTAAAGCGCATCATAATCAATGAAGGAACAGAAATTATTTCTGAGAAAGCTTTTGAGGATTGCAATGGTCTGGAAGAAATTTTAATTCCGGAAAGTGTCTCAGAAATCGGTGATGGTGTTTTTAGTGGCTGTTGGGGGTTAAAAACTATAAAATTGCCACAAGCTATTACGAGACTTTCAAATAATATGTTTGAAAAGTGCGGTTTTGAAAGCTTTGAAATTCCTGAAAGAATTACAGAGTTTGGATACGGCATCTTCAATAATTGTTGGAACTTGAGTGTTGTGAAGATGTCAGACAATGTTTCGGAAATCACAGACTCGATGTTTGCGCATTGCAGGTCCCTAAAAACATTTAAATTTTCTAAGAGTATCACAAAGATTGGAAAAGCTGCTTTTCACTCTTGTCCGTTCGAGTATATGGTAATTCCCGATACAGTGACAACGATTGGTAGAGATGCTTTCGCACAATGTAATGCATTAAAGAGTGTTCATGTCCCTACAAGTGTGGAACTGGGTGATGATGTATTTGCGTATTGTAATGGACTTGCAAATGAAAATGGCCAAATAATTATTAACGGTATTTTATTTGGACTCAAAGATAATGGCTATGGAAGGCTGTCTGCAGAGACGGCTATTAAACCGCTTGAAATTAGATCTGAGATTAAAGCGATTTCCGTCGGCAGCCGGGATCGGCTTCCGGAGATCGTTTATAGAGAACATTTCGAAAAAGGGGAAACAATTAATGTTAATGATCTGTCTGTTGGGGATGAGGTTTCCTTTGGCAGATTCCCTGATACAGAAGAATATATAATGCGTCCACTAAAATGGAGGGTGATAGGAAAGGAGAATGGGAAGGCACTTCTCATTACAGTTCACAGTATTATAAGCCAGAGCGACGAATTGAAGCAAACGGGTGTTTGGGCGGATTGCTATGTCAGAAAGTTGCTCAATGAAGGTTTCTACAAAGTTGCTTTTACCGAAATAGAAAGAGAACAGATTGTGGTTTCTATGTTGGATAACCCTGGAAACAAAGATCAGCGCGTCGATGGAGGACCGCCTACAGAAGACAGAGTATTTTTGTTGAGTCTTGATGAAGTTGAAAGGTATATGCCTACAGAAGAAGACCGAAAATCCACGGCAACAGAATACGCACACAAACAAATTTTGACAAGAAGGGATTGTGGTTTTTGGCAACTCCGTACACCGGGGAAAGGTTCGTGGGGATCAGTGGCTATTGATGAAAGTGGATATGATGTTGCAATGACTGGAAATCATGTTGATCATAGTTACCTGAGACCGGCAATTTGGATTAAGTAAGGAGGAAAGAATTATATGAGTGCAGTAGTAAAGAGGGCATTGCTCCTGAAAAAGCACCGCCCTCATTTTCCATATAATGGAATTGGCGCAGATTAATTGCCCGTAGGGCTTCAAACTGTGAAAGCAGGTGTTTGAAAAAATGCAGGAAAATTATGAATTGGTACAGCGGGGCTTTCGAATTCTCGTTTCATCAATGTCTGGCTATATCGGGCAGGAACTGAATCGGGCGTATAAATCCCAATGGTGGAATGAAGTCCTTGATACACTTTATGACCAGAGGGATCTTCCCTGTTCGGGCAATTATGGAGAACTGATTGATTCACTGGACATTGCGAACTGTATCCGTCTGATTGACCGGAAATGGAATGATGTGTTCAGAAATGTATTGTCCCAGGATTGCCGGATTTGGGCCAGAGAGCTGATGGGTGTCAGGAATATCGTCGCTCACATCGGACAGCAAGACCTGGAACAGCCAATGGCAGAACGTGCGCTGGATACCATGGCACTTCTTTGCAAAGAAATCGATCCGGATGGTGTTGAAGATATCAGGGATATCTATAAAGAAGTACGTGCAAGAGCAGAAGGCGCGACAAAGCCGGCACCATTCACAGGATTGGCTCAGCCGGCGTCGGATTCTGTCCGAGGAGAGCTTACTGAAGGAAGCCTCCTCAAACTGGTCGGAACAGAACTGGTGCAGAAAACAACACTGACCAGAAAAGTTACATACGGTGGAAAAACGGTTGTATATCCTGTATACCGTATCCGCCTGGATGCTCTTTATTACAATGATCAAAATGACCGTATTGCGACTTGGATCACTCAGTATGAATCCGAAAACGGTCAGGATGCTCTGAGCGGTCTTAATATAGAAATTTATAACAGGATTATTGAGAACTTTATTGTTGACAGTAATCCTGAAGCCATTGCGAAGACGCAGAAGAATATTGCGCTGGTCGGCCAGCGTGAGCCAGGTGTGACCTTGGCCGATGGCCGTATTGTGGATGGTAATCGACGCTAACATGTTTGAGAAGAATCCAGCGAGAGAGTACGGAACTAGTATAATAAGAATGAAGATAACAAAATGTTATTATGAGAAATTGACTCATGGGGAAAGACAATGAAAATTAACATTGAAAGATTAAGAAAAGATATGAAACAGGATTGTTATGGCGCTTATTTTGGTGGAGGATTTGGGGGTGCCTTAATAGAGTCTTTTGATGTGGAAAAAGCATCGCCGGGAAAATTGGTAGAAATGGCGAAAAGTAAAAGGGGGATAGATCTAAGTGATTATGAAGAAGACGATGGTGATTGAGCATGATAAGATTCCAAAGGTACTGTTGTTAGGAAATGGCATAAATCGGGCATATAATTTCTCTTCCTGGGAGGAACTGATCAAGTCAATCGGAACAAAAGAGTTATCGGAAGAAGAAAAGCAGAGCCTAAAGACAGTTCCGTATCCATTGCAGCCGGTGATCCTTACAGATGATCATCTGGGAGAACAGATGAAAAAGGTGTCGGATTTGTTATCCGGGAATCGTGCGTCAGAGGAAGAAGAGGAGCTTTTGCAGGAGTATGCAAATCTTCCAATGGATGCAATTCTTACAAGCAATTATACATATGAATTGGAGAAGGCGATGGAACCTGCTTTTCAATGCAGAGCTGGCCGAAAATGCAGATGGCGCCACCTGGCATACGATGAGGATGGAAAATTCTGCAGAGAACAGCTGCATACGTATTTTTTACCGGAAGAGAGCGGACCGTCTATATGGCACATACATGGGGAGGCATCGCGTCCGGATACGATGATACTGGGGCATTATTATTACGGAAAACTTCTTTCAAAACTTCAGCAGAATGTGTCGCAGCTTATTAAGCGGTATAAAGCGAGCCAGATCAGGCAATTTGACCTGGAGATCCATAGCTGGCTCGACTATTTCATGCTGGGGGACGTGTATATTGTCGGCTGTGGTATGGCCTTGTCAGAACTGGATCTGTGGTGGCTTGTAAACTGCAAAAAAAGAAACTTTCCAGATCGGAAAACCGTACTGTTTAAGCCGGACATCCGGATGGAGGAACGGCTGCTGGCGGAGGCCTACTCTGTCGAGGTAGACGAAAACGAGGTTGGGACAAGCTACAGGGAATATTACCGTCAAATTGCAGGGAATCTGAAAAGAAGGATGACGGAACTGTCTGTCTGACGCAGGCGCGGATGCTGCAGAGCTTGTATCAGCTGTGTTGGATGAGACCATATCAATCAATAAAGGAGAGAAAGATGATGGGTGATTTTAATATTAGAAACGGCGTTTTGTATAAATACAGTGGCTCCGGTGGGAATGTGGTCATTCCAGCGGAAGTGACAAGCATTGGGGATAGGGCTTTTGTTGGTTGCAGCAATCTGACGGGCGTAGAGATTCTTTCAGGAATGACAAGCATTGGAGATGCTGCCTTTGCAGGCTGCAGTGGTCTGACGAGCGTAACGATTCCGGACGGTGTGACGAGCATTGGGGATTCTGCCTTTTATGGTTGCAACGGTCTGACAAGTGTGACGATTCCAGAGAGTGTGACACACGTTGGATATCATGCTTTTGAGGGTTGCAAAAGTTTAAAGAACGTGGAGATACTGATGAGATATTTTCACGTTGTCAGTGGAATTTTGATAAAATACAGTGGGTCAGGTGGAGACGTGGAGATTCCTTCAGAAGTGATAATCATAGGGGATCGTGCTTTTGATCGTTGTGGCGATCTGACAAATGTGACGATTCCAGATAGTGTGACGAGTATCGGCGATGATTCTTTTAGGTATTGCAGCGGTCTGACGAGTGTGGCGATTCCAGATGGTGTGACGAGTATCGGCAGGGGTGCTTTTGTAGGCTGCAGCGGCCTGACGAATGTGACGATTCCAGACAGCGTGACGAGCATCGGAGATTTTGTATTTGAAGGTTGTAGCAGTCTGTCGAGTGTGGAGATTCCTTCAGGAGTGAAAAGCATAGGAGAGTCTGCTTTTTCAGGTTGTAACGGTTTGATGAGCGTGACGATTCCGGGTAGTGTGACGAGTATCGGCCATGGAGCCTTTAAGGGCTGCAGCGGTCTGACGAGTGTGACGATTCCGGACAGTGCGACGAGTATCGGCTATTATACTTTTGAAGGTTGCAGTGGCCTGACGAGTGTGACGATTCCGGATAGTGTGACGAGTATTGGCGGTGGCGCTTTTAAAGGCTGCAGTGGCCTGACGAGCGTGACGGTTCCGGATAGTGTGACGAGTATTGGTGGTGACACTTTTAAAGGCTGCAGTGGCCTGACGAGCGTGACGATTCCGGATAGTGTGACGAGTATCGGCGATAGTGCTTTTTCAGACTGCAAAAATTTAAAGGAAGTTTATTTTAAAAAGAAATATCCCAAACTTGGAAATAAGATCTTTGAACCTCATAAACCGGATTTTCCGTTGGAGGATCTACAAACCACCAACAGTATTCCTGTCGTGCTTATAAATAATTTTAATTCATTTACAGAAAAAGAGCGGCCATATTTAATTCTGTTTCAAACAGCAAAGGGATGGAAACAATGGGTAAGAGAAGATGTAACAGAAAAAAATGCAGATGATATTGTAAAAAATATCACTGCATTGATACAGGAACTTCCCAAATTGCAGAAAAAGGCAGGCCAGCAGGCAGCGGAGTTTGCACTGGAATATCAGGCATATATCCAGTCGGAGACGCTGCGCTCTTTGGTGAATGTACTGAAGGAAAAGAAATGTACAGAAGCGATAAAAAGCATGCAGGAAGATCTGACGATGAAGGTGAAATTGAAAGAAGGCAAAGCGGGTACAAAGCAGACGGAGCCACTAAATCCGACGGAGAAAATAGTACAGGAACATTGGATATATGATGATACTACAAATAAAGTTTGTTCTATAATACAGAATCAGTTAAGATCAGGTTCCGTGCTTCCACATTATATAGGGCTTGAGCAGCTGGCATCCAGGGAAGTGCTGGCATTTGTGATCGCAGCGTATGCAAGGCAGGCAATAGGGGTTAGTATATATTATAGCGACTACAAGAAGGGTTATTTACCATTTGCAGTGGACAGAATGGCCGATCAGGTAGCGGCTGCTCTGAACGGTGAAGAACTGCTTACTTTTCTCGAAAAGGGAATTTATAAGCAGAGGTTTGATCAAACTGCATTCATATTTATTCCTGCTTTTGCGCGTTATGTGGACGAATCCCGGACTGAAAAACTCATCTCGAAAATGAAGGAATGGGAAAACTGGAATACGTATGCAAGAAAAGGAAGGGAAAGCATCATGATTGTCCGCGGTGCATTGATGCTTAATGACAGCCGCTCTGCGATGCTGCATATGGAAAAAGTTGGACAGCTGGATGCGTATGCAAAACTGCGTGGTACGGATGCTGAGACCCTGCGGGATACAGTGCTGGCGGATTTTGGACTGAATGAGGATGGCAGGAAATTTTATGATCTGGGGAATAAGACAGTCAGAGCCTTCGTTGGACATGACCTGAAAGTTCAGCTTTATGATGAAGCTACGGAGAAAGAGGTGAGATCCCTGCCCAAAAGAGGCGCTGATCTCGACAAATATTCCGCAGCGAGCAAAGATCTTGCCGAACTGAAAAAGAACGTGAAGAAAGTTGTTAAGGCCAGAAACGACCAGCTGTTTGGAGATTTCTTGAGTGGGAAGACGGTATCTGCCGCTAAATGGAAGAGGGCCTATCTGGAGAATCCTGTACTCTACCGTGTCGCGGAGCTTTTGGTATGGAGCCAGGGGACTGCTTCGTTTACATTGAACCAGGACGGACCAGTCAAAAGTGATGGAACAGGATATGAGATCACAGAAGAAGAGATTCGTGTGGCGCATCCCGTGGAGATGGATCCGCAGAGCGTGAAGGCATGGCAGCAATATTTCACGTCCCATGATCTCAGGCAGCCTTTTGAGCAGGTATGGGAACCGGTCATTGATCCAGAGACGATACACCCGGATCGTTATAGCGGGCAGCGGGTATCGGTATTCCGTTTCAGGAATCAAGTTAAACACGGCATTTATTTTTTCGATGAAGGTTTTCATGATGATATATATTTTTCTTGTTCAGGATGTGATTTGGAAGGCATGCGCACAAAGGAAACTGCATGGCGCCATGACATCGGTCCGGATGAAACCTTTACGCTCGGTAAATTCAGTTTTAAAGAATATACCCGACAGGTAAACCACATTGTTTCTCTTATGGACCGCTGGACAGTGACCGGGCGTATGTTAAAGGATGATGTTTCTGTTAAAGATCAGCTGGATGGTTTTACGGCGGCACAGATCATGGAGTTTATCCGCCTGACATCGGAAAACAACTGCCCGAACTGCGCGGCAATGCTGCTGCAATATAAACAGGAGAATTATCCGGATTTTGACCCGATGACAGAATTTACGCTGGAGTAATTGGAGGGGTTTGTCATTGCAATGACGGAAAGCTATGGAATTCATTTTATGAACGAAGAACGACGAGAGAAAATGGAAAAGCTGGCGAGGGATATCCTGGTCCTGTCGAGAAATATGCTGATGGTCAACCTGCGCTTTCTGGATGAGGCGCTTGCACACTTTGAATATGTATGTGTTGATAGAGCCACGCTGCAGACGGATGGACATTACCTGTTATACAGTTCTTCTTACGTGCTGCAAAGTTACAAGCAGGAAAGATCGGTTCCGGTTCGTGATTATCTGCATATCGTGATGCACTGTATTTACCGGCATATGTTTATGAATCCGAACATTGATCATGAAGTGTGGGATCTCGCCTGTGATATTGCAGTGGAAAATATCATTACTGGACTGGATATTCCTGCTGCTGAAGCGGCGCGTGTGCAAAAACAAACGAAAATATTGGATGATCTGAAACGGAAAATGAAAATAATCACGGCGGAAAAAATATATCGCTATTATCTGAACGAAAGAATTCCCCGTGATGAAATCGCAACATTGCGGGAACATTTCTATGCAGATGACCATGTCATGTGGTACATGACTAAAAAGGAAATAGAGAAAGAATACGGCATTCTGTCTGAATTTGATCGGCAGGATCTGCCTGAATTATGGCGAAACATATCGGAACATATTCAGCAGGATCTGGAGACATTTTCCAAAATACAGGGAGATCGCGCCGGTGATCTGGTGCAGAACCTGCAGGCGGTCAACAGAGAACGGTATGATTACGGATCTTTCCTGCGAAAGTTCGCTGTCAGAGGAGAGGTTATGAGAATCAGTCTGGATGAGTTTGATTACATTTATTACACTTACGGTCTGCAGCATTATAGGAAGATGCCGCTTATTGAGCCGTTGGAGTATCGGGATGCAAAGCGTATCCGGGAGTTTGTCATTGCAATCGACACGTCAGGATCTGTGGCGGGAGGGCTCGTGCAGGCATTTGTTCAAAAAACATATAACATTTTAAAGAGTACCGAAAGCTTTTTCTCCAGGATCAATCTGCATATCATTCAATGTGACGCAGAAATACAGAATGACGTCAGGATTACAAACCAGGAAGAATTTGATGCATATTTGCGGAGTATGAAGCTGTACGGTTTTGGAGGAACGGATTTCCGGCCGGTTTTTCGGTTTGTAGACAGCCTGGTACAAAACCATGAGTTTACGAACTTGAAAGGGCTTGTTTATTTTACAGACGGTTATGGAACGTTTCCTGAACGAAAGCCGGGATATGAGGCGGCCTTTGTTTTTATTGATGACGAATATAATAATCCCGAGGTGCCGCCATGGGCAATTAAGCTGGTGCTGCAGAGGGATGAAGCTGAGGAATTTTTTATGATCCCGAATTAGAAGATAATGCAAGGTATTAGATTGTATTTGTATTATCAAACACATGAGGTGAGTGGTTTGAACATCAAAGAAGCAAAAGAGCAGATAAAGAACGCCATGACGGCATATTTTACAAAAGATGAATTCGGAAGGTACGCTATCCCACCCGAAAGGCAGCGGCCGATCTTCCTTATGGGTCCTCCGGGAATCGGGAAAACGGCGGTCATGGAGCAGGTGGCCTCGGAACTTGGGGTGGGACTGATCAGCTACTCTATGACGCACCATACCAGACAGAGCGCGTTAGGACTGCCGTTTATTGAAACCAAAATGTACGGCGGGGTGGAGTACAGTGTCTCTGAGTATACCATGAGCGAGATCATTGCCACCGTCTATGATATGATGGAAGAGACCGGAATCAAAGAGGGTATTTTGTTTTTAGACGAAATCAACTGCGTATCCGAGACGCTCACGCCGGTGATGCTCCAGTTTCTGCAGTATAAGATGTTTGGCAGGCATCGTGTCCCGGAAGGATGGATCGTTGTGACAGCAGGCAATCCTCCGGAATATAATGATTCGGTCAGAGAATTTGACATTGCCACATGGGACCGGCTGAAACACATTGATGTGGAGCCGGACTATGGCGTATGGAAAGAATATGCATATAAAGCGGGGATCCACCCGGCTGTCATCACATATCTGGATATCAAAAAGGGGGATTTCTATAAGATTGAAACTACTGTGGACGGCAAAAGCTTTGTGACGGCGCGGGGCTGGTCGGATTTGTCAGATATATTGTGGCTCTACGAGCAGCATGACATCCGCGTGGATGAAAAACTGACAGAACAGTATTTGCAGAACCGTAAAATTGCGAAAAGTTTTGCGGCTTACTATGATTTGTTTTGCAAATATCAGTCAGATTATCAGGTGGATAAGATACTGGCGGGAAAGGCACCGGAGGAAATCAGAAAGCGTGCCATTGCTGCAAAGTTTGATGAGCGCTTCAGCTTGTTGGGATTGCTGATTGACAGCGTGACGGATCAGATGCGTGAGGTAGCTGGTGACGAGGCTATGCTTACAGAATTGATGGGTGTGTTGAAAGAAGTGAGCAGATGTCTCAGTAAGAAGGGAACAGACGCTGTTGCGGAGCTGGAGAGCAAGAGAGAGGCACTGCAAAAGCGCATTAAGGAGGGGAGGGCATCCCGGGCGCTTTCATCAGATGATGAAACTACTATCCGCAAGACAATGGCGGTGCTGGAAGAGCAGATCCGGATGCTGCAGGAGAAATCTCCGTCAAATGGAAACGCTGCTTTTGCACTCATAAAAGCTGATTTCGGACAAAGGACAGCTAATCTCAAAAAAAAGACAGAAAAAGCAGGACAATGCCTTTCCAATGTATTTGCTTTTTGCGAGGAAGTA
This sequence comes from uncultured Lachnospiraceae bacterium, assembly GCA_947626965.1. GTDB lineage: Bacteria > Bacillota > Clostridia > Lachnospirales > Lachnospiraceae > Choladousia. Next base: position 19,754 of record CANQUH010000016.1, on the reverse strand, counting down.
TTTCCGGATGGGCAGGAGATTCTGATCCTTGTGACGGAACTGACTATTAACCCTTACAGCGTCCGCTTCATTAGCCGATATGGCTGCAAAGAATACTTTGCACATAATAAAGAACTGTTATTTTACGAACGGCAAAAGGAAATCATACAGGAGATGGCCTTGTTGGAATTGTGATAAAAGTATGATATTTAACGTGTTCTGACGATATGCTGCATAACGCCAAATGCCATAGAGCAGCCTTTTAGTAAAGTTCCACAGGATTTGTGGTCCTGTTGTTCATATTATTAACATTAGAGTCAAAGCGGTTTTGAAGATCCTAAAATCGTTTTGACTTTCCTGCATTTCAGGAATATACTTGAATACAGATTGCTGTGCGTAGAAATCTGTGTCGGAAAGATTTTCAATGGGAAAGGGAGAAATGATGGACTTAGCGATTGATATAGCATTTGCAAACAATTTTAACTTTTAAATGGAGGGTTGGAAGATGAAATTACTATTATGTGCTGACGTACGGCTTGGAGCCGTCTGCACAGAGAATCTGGGAGTAGAACTGTCCCACAAGTGGCAGGCTGCCCGGACAGAAAAACTTTCGGATCTGGTGGATAAGGCGGCCCAGAATAACGCTTCTTACATAGCTTTGTATGGACAGATATTCGGGCAGGAGAGAGTATCGGAATCAGTTATTGACGACTTGTTCGGCGTTGTCAAAGAAGACAGGCATATTCAGGTACTCGTCTTTCTGACGGCAGATGAATACAACCGTATCACGTACAGAAACGACATTCCGGAGAATCTGCATCTGGTCTGTATACAGACAGAAGATTCTTATCTGGATGAGAATATTGCGCTTCGTATAAATAAGGGAGCCACAGAGATGCAGCTTGCCGATAATCATCCGATCTTGATCACTAAGGAAGAGAATCTATTTAAAATAAGCGGATTTGGAGAAGAACAGACAATTCCTTCATTTGAGCCGATCGGGTTTGAAGATGCGGCAGATACTTTTTTTGGATATGCAGTCCTTGACTGGGAACAGGACGCTCTTGGTGGGTTTGAGATAAAAGAAAGTCAGAAGTATGCCTATAAGTCGATTGAACTTAAGATTCTGCCGGAGGATGGCCAGAAGGAAATTCTCCGAAAGATCAATTCTGCTGTTTCGGGTATTGATATTGATACGCTGCTTCGTATCACGATCATTGGAAGGTCGGCATTTGGTCTGATGCTGAACGGAGATGCGCTGGAAAATCAACTGCAAAAAAAGATCTTCTTTGCAGAAGTTTATGATAACACAATCATGGATATCGATGAGGAAGCTTTTGAAAACGATATTTCTCTTCGCAGTGAATTTGTACGACTGGCACTTCAGGATGATTCTTTAAGTGAATCTGAGCGCAACAGGATCATCAGCTGCGGTTGGAACGTATTAAATGGCAGGGAGGTGTCTGCAGAATGAAACTGATTCGTATGCATGTGGACGATTTCGGCTGTCTGCACAATTATGATTATAATTTTGAAGATGGATTAAACGTTGTTCTTCATGACAATGGATGGGGAAAAACAACGATTGCAGCTTTCCTGAAAGCCATGTTTTATGGCTTTGGTACAAAGAGAAGCAAAGATATTACGGAGAATGAGAGAAGAAGATATATTCCCTGGCAGGGAGGCAAGTATGGCGGTTCTCTGGACTTTAAAGCCGGGGGAGTTACTTATCGTATCTTCAGAACTTTCGGTGAAACTCCAAAATTTGACAAAACAAAAATCCTGAATCTGGATACGAAAACAACAGCTAAAATTGATCCTGACAGGATAGGCGAGACTCTGTTTAAACTGGATGCCAGTGCGTTCCAGAGAAGTGTTTTCATCAACCAGAATGGCCTTGGCATCGAGGGAGCTTCCAGCAGTATTCATACCAGGTTGAATGTGCTTGTCAGTCAGGCGAATGATGTGGCGGCTTACGATGATGCCATTGCAAAGCTGACTGCACAGATCAAGGTCTATGAGAAAATCGGTAATAGAGGTCAGCTCGCTGATATTACAAGGCAGATCTCTGTATTGGAGCGTCAGCGTGATCAGTTGGAGTCCGATATTAAGAAACAGGACATTGCCAGGGAAAGAATATCTGAGATTGATATTCTCTTAAATTCTATCAATAAAGATCTGGAAGAAAAGAAGAAAAGGCTGGATGAGGTTTCTGGAGAAGCAAAACAGCAGGAAGCCAATAAGAAATTTCTGGAAGATGTAAACAAACAGATTGCGGATTTGCAGCAGAAAATCGATACGATCAGGATTGATCTTGGCGGACGGATTCCAAGTGCCAATGATATCGATCAGGTAAAGAGACAGAAGCAGTCTGTGATAAATATTACTTCACGGATTACGGAACTGGAGGAAAGTCGTGCAAAGCTGACAGAAGAATACAATTCGCTTCTGGAAAAATATGATGGTTCTGTGCCGACCACAGTTCAGCTGGATGAGATTCAAAGTACTTATGGGGAACTGCAGGGCATTCTGTCAACAGGAAAAGAAGATGTGATTACAGAAGAAGTATGCCCGGAGGGATATACTGCAATCCAGGCAGCAGCGGATGCGGATACTGAATATATCAGCAAACTGCGTATTACGCTGGATGGCCAGTCTGCTGTCCAGCAGCTCATTCGCCAGTTGGAGGCGCAGGGAAGAGATATACAAAGAGAAAAAGAATCCTGGGCGGATAAGAAGAAGCGTTTTGAGACACTTTCCGGAGACGTGGATGAGCTCCGGCTGGAAGTAGATAAAAAAGCGCAGTATAAGCATGAATCAGTCGGCCCTGTGATCAGTAAGCTGGAGGATCTGCAGAAACAGCAGCAGCTTGTAGATGTTAAGAACGAAGAGCTTGCAAAAGAATCACTGTCTCCGGAACGGGAGGCGCGAATTGCGTCATATTCTGAAGAACTTCCGGATGCGGCAGAAGGCAATACAATTTTAAAGAAGTTCCGTAATATTGCAAGACAGCAGGCAGATATCCAGGGACTGAATGCAAGGCTGGATGGTGAGAAGAGTAAGGCAGATAGTCTGAAAACATCTCTGGCGCAGATGGATTCTGTTCCGGACAGTGCCGCGCCTGGAATGGAAGAACCGAAGAAGCCGCTCGGCACAGCAATGATTGGAGTTGGAGCAGCGGCAGCTGTTATCGGGGCTGTCCTGATCTTTGTAATCAGCCCGCTTATGGCAGCAATAGCGGCAGCCGGAGTTGTTCTGGCAGTTCTTGGAGTAATAAATAACAATAATTACAAGAAGAAGATCCAGGAATATGAGGTATATAGGTCTGCGTCTGCTCAGAGACAGGAAGCACAGAAAAAGAAGGCTGATATCAAGTCTCAGTTGGATAGAGTTCAGCTTGTTATCGCTGATTATGAAAAGCAGATCGCTGATCTGAATGCGGGACTTTCATCAGATCAGGCAGATGTGGACTCCTGGTTTGTAAAATGGGGTAAAGCAGGCTCAGAAATTTCAGAGGATACCATTAATAAAGTTCTTGACGATGCTGAGCAGATCAGAAAACTTTGCAGAAAGAAACAGGAGCTTTCTGAGAAGCAGCAGTTTGTAGCAGAAAAGACGGAAACGATAGCGGCTGAAAGGGCAAATGCAGAAGAAGCCTATCCGGAGCTCATCGGAAAGACATTCGCCGAAGGACTTGGATTATTAAGATCTGCTGAAACGGATTATAAGATTAAAGCGGATAAACTGCAGACAGCAGTTAAAAAAATGGATAGTTTCCTTGCGGAAGCAAAGGTTTCCGGGGAAGAGCTTCAGGAGGAAGAATCTCCGAGAATCGCTGAACTTACAAAGTTTAAGTCAGATACGGAGAAAGAACTGGAAGAAGCTTTCGAGAATGCCAATGTGGTATTTGCTCCAATCGGACTTACCATGACAACTGAAAATGTGGCCCAGACTTACCGCAGAGCAGAACAGATGCTGCATGAACATGAGCAGCATTCTGACAAGATAAAAGGCCGTGATGACAGACAGCAGAAGAAACAGCAGCAGGTAGAAAGTTTACAGAAAAAACTGGATGAAAAGGCTGCTGTGCTGCAGGAGAGCTATGCTGAACTTGATATGCCGGAACGGCTGGCAAAGATCCGTGAAGAGGTTGGCAGAACTGCTTCCTTAAAGACTAAGATTTCGGATGCAGATATAGAGCAGAAGAGACAGAAAGCAAAACTTGATGAAGCTTCTAGGGCGGTTGAACTTTTCATCTCTGTATATGGCAAGTTTGAACCGGTCTCAGAAAATATTCTGGAAGAAATCTATGCAAAGGCCGCGTCTTATACAGAACTTGATGCCGCAAAGCAGCCGCTTGAAAAGCAGAAGTTTGATATTGGACAAGGACAGGCTGCAAAGTACAAACCTGCAGGTGCCGAGGAGGTTGAGCTTAAGAACAGGATCGCTGATCTTGAATCAAGAAGAGATATGCTGCGTGATGAATATGTTCAGAAGAGCGATTTTATCCGTCAGGCCGACCAGTCCCTTGAAAAGTATCCGGATGTAAAGCAGGAAATTCAGGAACTGTATGATCAGAAGCAGAAGGCCCAGAATACGCTGATTATGCTGAAGCGTACCATTCAGCTGATCACACAGGCGAAGAAGAACCTGGCAAACAGATATTTAAGCAAGGTAGAGGATACGTTTAACAATTATATGCACGTATGGCTGAATAACGATGCTATACGGGGAATCCTTGACATTGATTTCAATATCAGAATTGAGGAGAATGACAAGGAACATGTGGCAGAAGGCTACAGCACAGGCACCTGCGATCTGATTGATTTCTGTATGAGACTGGCGCTGGTTGACACGCTCTTTGAAAATGAGCAGCCATTCCTGATTCTGGACGATCCGTTTGTAAATCTGGATGCGGAGCATCTGAATAAGGCTCTAGAACTTCTGCATGTAATGGCAGCAAATAAGCAGCTGGTATACTTTGTATGTCATCCGATTCGTGCTGTGGAAGCAGCTGAGAATTCTGCTTCAAGAGAAGAATTTGTCAAGTTGGCAGAGGCTACGAGAAAGACCATTGAGGAACGCAAGTCGGCCAGAACAGAGCGAAAAAAGATTGTTCGCAAGTCTCCGAAGGAGATGTATAAGGTGGTTCAAACTGCCACAGCGATGCCGTTTAGGCCGGCTAAGCCCAATTATACAATTACCAACAACATTTTCAGTATGAATTTTGTTATGAATGAGCTGGGAACGCCGAAGGATAATTCGTATGAGCTGTTCTTCATAGATGCAGTTGGACATGTATTAAATGACCGTCAGCTTGTGGAGGTCAGGAATGGAAAGCTTTCCAGTGAAAGAGTCCAGTTCTGTTTGAATACGAGAGATGACAGCGGTGATCAGTATGAACTGATGATCCGTGAAAGCGGTCAGGATGATTATGAAGTTATTGCCAGAATTCCGTTCAGGGCTAAACTGGCATTTGCAGGAACATTTAGTTTCGATTTCTAAAGACATAAGGGGAGGCCGAACCTATGAATGAATTTGACGAGAAGGTCCTGGATAACTTTCCAGGCAAAGTGGTCCGTAAGGATCTGACGTCGTTAATGAAAAAAGGCGCAAATGTTCCGACATATGTGCTGGAATATCTGCTGGGAATGTATTGCGCGACAGACGATGAGGAAGCAATCGAGACTGGTCTTGGCAAGATCAGACGAATCTTCAGTGAGAATTATGTGCGCCCGGATCAGAGTGAATATGTAAAATCCAAAATCAGAGAAAATGGTCAGTACACGATCATTGATAAGATCACAGTAGAGCTGGATGAGCGGGAAGATAAGTATATTGCGAGGTTTACCAATCTGAACATAGATCCGTTTGAGGTGAGTTCAGATCTGATCGTACGCAATGAGAAGCTGCTGATTGGCGGTATCTGGTGTATCGTGAAGCTCGAGTATGTCGGCCTGGATAATGGCAGTCATGATGAAGAACCGTATGGAGAGGATATCTTTGGCAATCAGAAGAAAAAGAAGACTCGCAAAAGGAGATCCAGGTATGAGTCTCCGTTTGAGATAGCTTCTTTAAAGCCGATTCAGATGCCGAATCTTGATCTGGATGAGATCATAGATGCCCGCCGGAATTTTACTAAGGATGAGTGGATTACACTTCTTTTAAGATCTGCAGGCTATGAGCCGGATGCGCTGAGTGATAAGCAAAAGCTGCATTATCTTTTACGATTTGTGCCGTTTATCCAGAAGAATTATAACCTGGTTGAGCTGGGGCCAAGAGGTACCGGAAAGTCTCATGTATACAGTGAGCTCTCTCCATACTCAATTCTTATGAGCAGCGGCCATACGACGGTTTCCAACATGTTCTATAACATGGGTTCTCGTAAGATTGGCCTGGTTGGCAGCTGGGACTGCATTGCTTTTGATGAGGTCAGTGGTATCACCCAGTCTTCCGGAGATATGATCCAGATTATGAAGAACTATATGGCGAACGGATCCTTCGCAAGAGGAGCGGAATCTATCAGCTCTGATGCATCGATTGCGTTTGAGGGCAACACTTTCAGAAGTGTGGCAGACATGATGCGTACCACAAACCTGTTTGAACCGTTTCCTGAGAAGTTTAATAATGACTCTGCGTTCTTCGACCGTATTCATGCATACCTTCCGGGTTGGGAGACACCAAAGCTGAGGGCTGGTCTGTTTACGCAGGGATATGGCCTGATCTCTGACTGTTTTTCGGAGTTTTGTCACTCCATGAGAAAATATGATTTTACCAATTCGTTTGGCAATTATTTTGCGCTGAATGACAATTATAATACCCGTGATGATACAGCGGTCAGAAGAACCTTCTCCGGTATGGCGAAGCTGATCTTTCCGGATGAGCAGATGACGAAGGAAGAATGCCGCGAGCTCCTGGAATATTGTATCGAATGCAGAAGAAGAGTAAAGGAGCAGCTTCGCAAGATGAATCCTGCTGAATTTAGTGATGTTGGATTGGGATATATCGATCTGGATACAAACGAAGAGTTCATTGTTAATCTGCCGGAGGTATCTACAGGAACGCTTGTATTTGATGGTCTTGAAAAGCCGGGTTATGTCTATGCTGTTGGCCGTTCTATAGATGACAAGGTGGGCATCTATCGTCTGGAGAATAAGCTGATCAGCGGATCCGGCAAGTTCAGTTTCAAGAATGTGGAAGGTCTGGCACATTCGCCGAAGAGTGTTCGTGACAGTATTATGGCTGCATTTAATTACTTCAGTGAGAATTCTTACCGCCTGATCTCCGGTGATTATGAAAGCTTTGACTACAGTCTGTATTTTAATGACCTTCAGAACAGAAACGTTAGTGATGAGGTTTCTGTAGCGGAGGTGGTAGGCCTTTTCTCAGCGCTTGCAAACCGTGCGGTTATGCCGTCTCTGGTTATCTGCGGACGTGTTGTAATGTCCGGAAGTATGATGCCGATCATTACGGAGCTGGACGAAATGTTTGCATCTGCTTCCAACGCGGGAGCAAAAAAGCTGCTGCTGCCGGCAGAAAGCAGGGATAAATATGAGAACCTTAGCCGGGATCTGAAAAATGAGATTGAAGCAATTTTCTATACAACGCCTTTGGACGCCGCAAGAAAAGCATTAGGAGTGGATTAAGTTCATAAGTGTATATGCGGCAGTGAGACAAAGGAGAGCGAAGCTGTATCTGTGCTAATTACTGATACAATATGTCTTTTATAACCATATGGACATGGACGGATTCTGTCTATGTCCATTTGCTATAGTGGTGTCACGGCTGAAGAAAGACGGGTACACAACTGGATAAAAAAAGCAGAGAGAATAATCAGTCTGTACAATCAAGTGATTGATGGAGGAAAAGGTAATGAAAATCGACATCGAGAAATTAAGAGAAGATATGAAGCAGGATTGTTACGGTGCTTATTTTGGCGGCGGATTTGGGGGCGCCTTAATGGAATCTTTTGATGTGGAAAAGGCATCACCGGAAAAGTTGGTAGAAATGGCGAAGAATAAAAGAGGGATAGATCTCGGTAATTACATGGTAAAGGAAGGAAGATGACATGATGAGTGATTTTAAGATTATAAACGGCGTTTTGGAGAAATACAGCGGTTCCGGCGGGAATGTGGTAATTCCGGACGGGGTGAGGAGTATTGGCGATTATGCCTTTGAAAGCTGTGACAGTTTGACGAACGTGGAGATTCCAGGCAGTGTGACGAGCATCGGCCTTAGGGCCTTTCGCGGATGCAGCAGCCTGACAAGTGTGGTAATTCCGGACGGAGTGAGGAGCATTGGATATCACGTTTTTTCCGAATGCAGCAGCTTGACAAGCGTAAAAATTTCGGACAGTGTGACGAGCATAGGAGAGGGAGCCTTTTACGGTTGCAACAGCCTGACAAGTGTGGTGATTCCGGACGGGGTGAGGAGCATAAAGATGAATGCCTTTCGCGAATGCAGCAGTTTGACAAGTGTGAGGATTCCAGACGGAGTGAGGAGCATAGGAGAGTGGGCCTTTGAGAATTGCAGCAGTCTGACAAGTGTGAGGATTCCGGATAGTGTGACGAGTATTGGCCTTCGTGCCTTTTACGGTTGTAGCAGCCTGACAGAAATAGTCGCTCGTCCCCGAATATGCACCCCGGAAAGAGAAGTGTTCTTTTCAGTTCCGTTCAGAGGACAGACGAAGTTCACCGTGAGGATCTATCCAAAGCTCTCTTTGACCATTATCAAAGAGCCGGAGATAAAGAGGGAGCTGGCACTGGGGTACTGCCTGACTCCGGAGAAATATGAGGAACCTTGGGCGGGAGAGTACCAGGTTTATGTGAAAAGCCAGTGTAAAAAATTGTTGGAGCGCGCTAAGAAGATGAATCTGCCGGAAGCCATACGGTTCCTGGAACAGGTGGAGGCATTTGTTAACGGCGAAAAAGAGACAAAAGGGGAAAAACTCAGTCCCCAGGCTAAGGTGGAACTGCTGGAAAAGATTGTCCGTGAGAACGAACCGGATGAGCTGCGAGCGGTGATCGACCGGGAGGGACCGTTTGAATTTACGGCACGAGCCTTGGGTTACGCCTGTGCGTTTGGCGGCATGGAAACGGTGGAGATATTGTTGGAGGCCGGCGCGGATTTTACATACGAATTAGACAACGCCTTCAAAAGAAAATATAAAGTGACGCAACAAGTATCCAATCGTTATGAGCAACTCTTCTGCTATTGGATGAACATGGCACGCGGTGATTTATGCAAGAAACAGCAAGAAGATGTATGCCGGTATCTGGGTGGCGGCAGTGAGACACAACTGTTGCCAGAGCGGGAACGAACGCGGATTGCGCTGGATCTTCTGAAGAGGAATACGCCTGGGTTTGACGCAGAAGAACTTTTGTATTATGCAATCTTGTGGGGCAGCTTCAAGTTGGCGGACGAGTTGCAGAATGTGGATGTGAGACTTTCGCGGGAGCGATGTGCGATTCTGTCGGAATTGGATTTGAATAACTACGCTCGTCGTAATCGGATGGAATGGGAGGATGCTGTCATGAATATGGCAGCTGCGGACAGCATCAAGGTGTTAACGCGGTTGTTGGATCTTTTGGACGAACAGGGGAAAAAGCTGGTAATTTCCAAAAGCGAGATGGAACAATGGGTAGAAAACGCCAAATGTTTTGATGGAAATATATTACGGCTCATGGTGGAGCGGGCGGATGTCAGCAGAGTGTCAGAAAAGGACTTGATGATGGACTTTATAGATCATGAAAGGGCAGACTTTCTTGCTGTATGCGAACAGAGCGGCTGGATAAAGGGACCTGCGCAGCGGGATAAACTCATTGACTATGCGATGAAGAAGAATAAAAAGCAGGCGCTGGCTTGGCTGTTGGACTACAAAAATCGCACAGCGGATTTTGCTGCGGAAGAGGAAAAGAGGGAGAAAAAGCGGATGCGTCAGTTATCGGAGACTTCCGATTCGGCCAGTGCGCTGAGAAAAATATGGAGCTGGAAAAAACGAGAAGACGGTACATTATGTTTGACCAGCTATAAAGGTACGGAGACCGAAGTCGCCATACCGGAGAAGATTGGAAATAAGATAGTCACTGCTCTGGAGGGGACATTCAATGAAAACAAGAGGTTTAGCCAAGTAATCAAGAGCGTGACGATTCCCGACAGTGTGACGAGTATTGATGGTGCATTTAGAGGCTGTCGCGGCTTGACGAACGTGGTTATTCCGAATAGTGCAAGCATCGGTTATCGTGCCTTTAAGGATTGCGAAAGTCTGATAAACGTGACGATTCCCGACAGTATGACGATTCCGGCCGGCGTGACGAGTATAAAAAAAATAGAAGAGGAAGCCTTTTACGGTTGCAGAAGCCTGACGAATGTGACGATTCCAGTCGGCGTGACGAGCATCGGTAAAAGTGCCTTTTGCAGTTGCAGCAGTCTGAAGAGTGTGACGATTCCGGCCGGCGTGACGAGCATTGGAAAAGGTGCCTTTTACTGGTGCCACAGTCTGACGAATGTGACGTTTTCGGTCGGCATGACGAGCATCGAAGAAGATGCCTTTTTCAGCTGCAGTAGCTTGGCAAGAGTGGAGATTCCTGACAGCGTGGCGAGCATCGGTGAAAATGCTTTTTGTTGGTGCCACAGCCTGACGAATGTGACGCTTTCGGCCGGCATGACGAGCATCGGCAGGGGAGTTTTTTGTAATTGCGACAGCTTGACAAATGTGACAATTCCGGCCAGCGTGACGAGCATCGGTGAAAGTGCCTTTTTCGGCTGTAGCAGCCTGGCAAAAGTGGAGATTCCGGCCAGTGTGATGAGCATCGAAGAAGGTGCCTTTGATAACTGCTCCAGCCTGACAATTTACGCGCCAGCAGGATCTTATGCGGAGCAATACGCGAAAAGGAAACATATTTTATTTGAAACCTTATAAGGAGTAACGGAAAATGACAGATAAAAGATTGATCAATCCGGTGGCGGACACTATGGACAAGCAGAGGACATATCGGGAACAGATGGGAAGATTCAAACAAGCCGGAGAAAAGGCCGGTGGATCATATGTCTGAGTTAATACAAAAAAAGCAGAATGCATTTTCGTCTGGAAAAACCGTGGAGGCCTTATCAAGAGAAGCGTAGTTTGAAATGAAGCAGGTGATTCAGGTACTGGAGGAGCAGCGTATAGAGCTTCAAAATATAGACAATGGATCTGAAGCATTTGCTATGATCAAAACCAATTTTAGTTCAAAGCAGAAGGCACTGAAAAAATCTGCTTCTGCTGCTGGGAAAAGACTTTCGCATATGTTTCATTTTTGTGAAGAAGTATTTCCAGATGGACAGGAACTATTGATCTTAGTAACGGAACTGACGATTAACCAGATATCGGCTTCGTTTATCAGCAAATACGGATGCCCTGAGTATTTCAAATACAACAAAGATCTGCTGCTCTATGACCGGTAGCAGGAAATTGAGAGGGAACTTGAAATGTTGGGATTAAATTGATGTGGCATATGGACTCCTTTCGAAGCCGACAGTGGGCGAAGATGAAATTTGATTACAGTTCACACCCCAGTAGTCCCGCGAGACAATTTCCAGGCAGAATGACCGGAAATTCCGAGAATTGCTGGCGCTTAAGCTCTTTTGACATACACTGCCTTTGGTGGTATCATGGGGACAGGATTCCTGAAGGAACCAGAGGAAAGGAGAAGTACCATGAATGAAGTAAAACGTCCAAAAAAACCGCTGTTGTATTATTACGGCATCGTCATGCTGATCCTGATGCTTTTTAATTTTATTGTCATGCCGTGGTTTGCCGAAAGACAGATCCAGGAAGTGGATTACGGCACATTCATGACCATGACAGAGGAGAAAAACATCGGACGTGTGGAAATCCAGAGCAATCAGATTTTATTTACAGATAAAGAGGAAACCAGTATCTATAAAACGGGTCCCATTTCCGATCCGGATCTGGTAAACCGTCTGCACGCTTCGGGGGCGAAGTTTTCCGGTGAGATCATTGAACAGATGTCGCCGGTACTTAGTATTCTTTTGTCGTGGGTGCTGCCCATCGCAGTTTTCGTTTTGCTCGGCCAGTTTCTGTCGAAAAAGATGATGGATAAGATGGGAGGCCCCAATTCCATGATGTTCAACATGGGAAAGAGCAATGCAAAAGTATATGTGAAATCTTCCGACGGCATCCGGTTTTCTGATGTGGAGGGTGTTGACGAGGCGAAAGAGAATCTGCAGGAGATTGTTGACTATCTGCACAATCCAGGGAAATACAAGGAGATCGGCGCCTCCATGCCGAAAGGAATTCTCCTTGTAGGCCCTCCAGGTACCGGAAAAACCATGCTGGCAAAGGCGGTGGCAGGTGAGGCGAACGTTCCGTTTTTCTCCATGTCCGGATCTGAGTTTGTGGAGATGTTTGTGGGCATGGGCGCGTCCAAGGTCCGCGATCTGTTCAAGCAGGCAAAAGAGAAAGCTCCCTGTATCGTCTTTGTGGATGAGATCGACGCGATCGGGCAGAAGCGCAATACCGGAAACATGGGCGGCAATGATGAGCGTGAGCAGACGCTCAATCAGCTGCTTACCGAGATGGACGGCTTTGAGGGGAACAACGGCGTAATCATTTTGGCGGCGACGAACCGTCCGGAATCGCTGGATCCAGCCCTGACCAGACCGGGACGTTTTGACCGACGGGTTCCTGTAGAGCTGCCGGATCTGAAAGGCCGCGAAGCGATCCTGAAAGTACATGCCCGGAAGGTTAAGATTGCCGATAGCGTGGATTTTCAGAAGGTCGCGCGGATGGCATCAGGCGCTTCCGGCGCGGAGCTTGCCAATATTGTGAATGAGGCGGCGCTGCGTGCTGTCCGGGCAGGCAGGAAATTTGCGACACAGGCTGATCTGGAGGAAAGCATTGAAGTCGTCATTGCCGGTTATCAGAAGAAGAACGCTATTTTGACGGATAAGGAAAAGCGGATTGTTTCCTATCACGAAATCGGTCACGCCCTGGTTGCGGCGAAGCAGACGAATTCCGCTCCGGTGCAGAAGATTACCATCATTCCCCGGACTTCCGGCGCTCTGGGATACACCATGCAGGTGGAGGAAGGCAATCACTATTTAATGAGCAAAGAAGAAATCGAAAACAGGATCGCCACTTTCACAGGGGGCAGAGCGGCGGAGGAAATCGTGTTCAGTTCTCCGACGACAGGCGCTTCCAACGATATCGAACAGGCGACGAAGCTGGCCCGCGCCATGATTACGCGATACGGCATGAGCAAAGATTTCGATATGGTGGCGATGGAAACTGTGACCGGGCAGTATCTGGGCGGAGACACCTCCCTGGCCTGCGCGGCGGAGACACAGGCGCAGATTGACCGACAGGTCGTGGAGCTGGTAAGGAAGCAGCATGAGAAAGCCGCACGGATCCTGATGGAAAACCGCGAAAAGCTGGATGAACTGGCGGGATACCTTTATGAACACGAGACGATCACAGGAGAAGAGTTTATGACCATTTTGAACAGATGAGTTTCGCCCTGATCCGGATTTCTATGAGACGATCAACAATAACATTTATCATTGACAAACCTGTATAATTTGGTAGACTAAAGAAAGTCTGAAATGATAAAGTTTATTTGCAAAACGGAGTTCCCGAAGGCGCATGGAAACAGCGGCCTGAGATTCCGTTTTGAAAAAGGAGGAATCCCGTTTATGAAGGTATATAATACACTGTCAAAGATGAAGGAGGAGTTCGTTCCTCTGGTGCCGGGCAAGGTCAGCATGTATGTCTGCGGTCCGACGGTCTACAACCTGATTCACATCGGAAACGCGCGTCCGATGATCGTTTTTGACACGGTGCGCCGTTACATGGAACACAAAGGATATGAGGTTAATTTTGTCTCGAATTTCACGGATGTGGACGATAAGATCATTGCGAAAGCAAATGAGGAAGGCGTGACAGCACAGGAGATCTCTGAGCGCTATATCGCGGAGTGCAAAAAAGACATGGAAGCGATGAATGTCCGCCCGGCGACGACACATCCGCTCGCGACGCAGGAGATTCCGGGAATGATCGAGATGATCTCGACGCTGATCGAGAAGGGCTACGCCTACAATGTGGACGGGACCGTATATTTCCGCACCCGTCGTTTCAAGGAGTATGGAAAATTGTCCCACAAGAACCTCGACGATCTGCGTTCCGGCAACCGGTCGCTGCTGGTGACCGGCGAGGACCAGAAGGAGGATCCGCTTGATTTCGTGCTCTGGAAGCCGAAGAAGGAAGGAGAGCCGTACTGGGAGTCTCCGTGGAGCGATGGCCGTCCGGGCTGGCACATCGAGTGCTCCGTGATGGCGAAGAAGTATCTCGGTGACGAGATTGATATCCATGCGGGCGGCGAGGATCTGATCTTCCCGCATCATGAGAATGAGATCGCGCAGAGCGAGTGCTGCAACGGAAAGATTTTTGCGCGCTACTGGCTGCACAACGGATTTCTGAACATCGACAACCGCAAGATGTCAAAATCTCTCAATAATTTCTTTACCGTGCGTGATATTTCGGAGAAGTACGATCTGCAGGTGCTTCGCTTCTTCATGCTCAGCGCGCATTACCGCAGTCCGCTGAATTTCAGCGCCGAGCTGATGGAAGCGTCGAAGAATGCGCTTGAGCGCATCAGAAACGCTGTGTCAAATCTGAAGTATGTGCAGGAGGCCGGGGCTGCCGGTGAGATGACCGAGGCAGAAAAAGCGCAGCTCGCGGAGGCGATGGAGTTTGAGAAGAAGTTCGACGAGGCCATGGACGATGACTTCAACACGGCGGACGCCGTATCTGCGATCTTTGAGCTTGTAAAATACGCGAACAGCAATGTGAAGTCAGGCTGCACGGCTGCTTTTGCCGGCGCGGTGCGCGAGGAGATCATCAAACTGTGCGATATCATGGGAATTATTGCGGAGGAGAAGGAAGAACTTCTCGACGCGGAGATTGAAAAGCTGATCGAGGAACGCCAGGCGGCGAGAAAAGCGAAGAATTTTGCGCGCGCCGACGAGATCCGGAATCAGCTGCTTGAACAGGGAATTACCCTTCTTGATACACGCGAGGGTGTAAAATGGAAAAGAGCATAGACCGTTTCTCAGGGAGCCTGAAGGAGATCTTCGGACTCCCTGAAAAGGATTGGGGGCAGTATTCGCCGCTGACGCTGGCTTATCTGGGGGATGCGGCGTACGAACTTGTGATACGCACCATTTTCGTCAAGCGGGCAAACTGTCAGCCGCAGAAGCTCCACCATCAGGTGACGTCTCTTGTCAGCGCGAAGACGCAGGCCAGAATGATTGAGAGGCTGATGGATGAGCTGACAGAGGAAGAGCGGGCCGTGTACCGCCGCGGGAAAAATTCAAAGCCATACACAAAGGCGAAAAACGCGAGCATGCAGGAGTATCTTGAGGCGACCGGGTTCGAGGCGGTCATGGGATATCTGTATCTACGGGAAGAATTTGAGCGGATGAATGAGCTGGTGCGGCGCGGGATGGAGCTTTTGAGTGGAAAGTCCGAGTGAGGCTGTGACTGCGCTGTGGCGCGAATTGCGAATACTGACCGAAGCGCAGTGCGGACATGAAATTTTAGATAGAGAGATGGATTTTCGGAAGCAGGCTTAGCGTCAGCAGTGGAAATCGGTCTTCCTCACTGACATGAGGTCAGGATACGCATCCAGACAGGATGCGGCCGCACTTTGTCAAATTATCAGGAGCGGATTACAAGAAATAAAAAGGGGCTGGACGGATGAAAAATCTGGATGGAAAAAATAAAAGAAACAGAGCGGGAAACGGGAGAGACGGACGGGACGCCAGAATAAACAGGAGCGTCAGGGACAGTAAGACAGATTATATGGAAGAAAGGGATGAAAATTCCCGTCAGATCGAGGGCCGCAATGCGGTGATTGAGGCATTCCGATCAGGGAAGACAATTGACCGGGTGCTGATTCAGGACGGATGCCAGGACGGGCCGATCCAGACAATCAAACGCGAAGCGAAAAAGAATGACACGATCATCGACTTTGTGGCAAAAGAGCGGCTGGATCAGCTCTCGGAGACGGGACGGCATCAGGGCGTGATCGCTTATGCGGCGGCTTATAAATATGCTGAGGTGGAGGATATTCTTGAGGCGGCCCGCGCGAAAGGAGAGGCGCCATTTCTTTTCCTGCTTGACAATATCGAGGATCCCCACAATCTTGGGGCCATCATCCGAACCGCGAATCTCGCGGGAGCGCACGGCGTTATCATTCCAAAGAGAAGAGCTGTCGGTCTGACGGCGACAGTTGCGCGGGCTTCCGCAGGAGCGCTGAATTACACGCCGGTCGCGCGCGTGACGAATCTGGGAAACACGATTGATGATTTGAAAAAAGAAGGAATCTGGTTTGTATGCGCCGACATGGACGGAGAAGTCATGTACCGGATGAACCTGACCGGGCCGATTGGTCTTGTGATCGGAAGCGAGGGGGACGGGGTGAGCCGTCTTGTGAGGGAGAAATGCGATTTTGCGGCCGCGATTCCGATGAAGGGAAATATCGATTCTTTGAATGCGTCGGTGGCGGCAGGCGTGCTCGCGTTTGAGATCGTGCGGCAGCGCGGGGAGTGGAAGCCGGCCGGAGGATATTGAATTTTGAGGAAGTTATGAAAGACAGAAGTTTATTTCACAGAAAAATGAGCCGTCTGGTTAAACAGGTCGGCTCTCATATGACGGCAGGTCAGATCATGGCAGTTGGTTTCGCGGCTGCCATATTTGCGGGCGGAGTGATTCTTTCCATGCCGTTCTGCAACGCGGATGGGAAGTGGCTTTCTTTTGTGGATGCCTTGTTTTCAGCCTGCTCCGCCGTCTGTGTGACCGGTCTGATGACGATTGTTCCGGCATCTCAGTTTACGCTGATCGGAAAGGTGATCCTGCTGCTTCTGATACAGTTCGGAGGTTTCGGGATCATCGCCTGTACGATGGGGGCATTTCTGGTTCTGCGCAGGCAGATCACGCTCCGGAATAAAGTGATTATTCAGCAGGGTTACGATCTTGATACGATGTCCGGGATCGTGCGCATGCTGAAATATGTGATCCGGGGAACTTTTCTGGTGGAAGGGATCGGCGCTTTGGGATATGCGTTTCAGTTCGTTCCGGAATACGGGCCGGGAAAAGGGATCTGGTATGCGGTGTTTCATTCCGTGTCGACGTTCTGCAACGCGGGGATCGATATTCTCGGCGACAACAGTTTGGGGAATTATGTGACAAATCCCCTTGTCAGCCTGGTGGCAGTGGCGCTGATCATCGTGAGCGGTCTGGGATTTCTTGTATGGCGCGACATTGTTCTGGCCATCCGGCGCATCGTGAAGAAGGAATGCAGTGTGTACAGAGCTGTGGTGAAAATGCGCCTTCACTCAAAGCTTGCGCTTCTGATGACTGCTATACTGGTTGTCTCGGGGACGGTATTTGTATTCCTTGCGGAATATACGAACCCGGATACGCTGGGAGAACTCGGCTTCTGGGAAAAATGGATGGCAGCGCTGTTTCAGTCGGTGACGACAAGGACCGCAGGTTTTTTTACGATACCGCAGAACTGTTTTCGTGAGGAAACGCGGATGGTGTCCTGCCTTCTGATGTTTGTGGGAGGCAGCCCGGGAGGAACGGCGGGCGGCGTAAAGACGACGACGATCGCGCTTTTGCTGGCGACCTGCTGGTCTGTACTGAAAGGGCGGGAAGATACGGAGTGTTTCCGCAGGAGGATTCCGGCGGCCACAATCCGTACCGGGTTTGCGGTTTTTACAGTGTTTTTGCTTGCTGTGGTGACGGGGACGCTGGCTCTGCTGTGCTTTGAGCCGTTCCGGATGATGGAAGCGCTGTATGAAGTTGTGTCCGCGGTCGCGACAGTCGGGCTGACGACAGGAATCACGCCGTTTCTCTCGACGGGCGGCAAGATGCTGATCATCGGACTGATGTATCTCGGAAGGCTTGGTCCCGTGACGCTTGCGCTGATGTTCGCCGCGAAAGTCGGAAAGAAGAAAAGCGGTAGCAGACTGCCGGAGGAGAGAATCATGGTTGGGTAAAAAATCCGGAGGCAGAAAGCGAGGGAAAAGATGTCCAAGGACAAGAGACTTGAGTCAAAAAGCGGAGGCAAGGAGCCTGGCGATAAGAGATTTGAGATAGAGAGCAAAGACAAAGAGTCCCGGGCAGAGAAGTTTGAGATAGAAAGATCTGAGATGAAGAGGTTTGACGGAGGCGGAAAATGAAAAAGCAGCAGTATATCGTTTTCGGAGCAGGGCAGTTTGGAGAAAGTGTGGCGGTGACACTGGAAGAGCTTGGCTTTGAAGTTATGGTGGTTGATAATGATTCCGAGCGGATTCAGGACATCGCGCCGAAGGTCAGCTATGCTGTGTGTGCGGACATGGAGGAGCCGGAGGTGTTTGCGGATCTGGGCCTTTCGGCCATGGACGGAGCGGTTGTCGCGTTCACAACGAACCTGAGCGCGAGCATTATCACGGTCATGATGTGTCATGAGGCGGGCATCCCGAATATTCTGGCAAAAGCACGGGATCACACGCATGAAAAAATCCTGCGGGCAGTTGGAGCCCACAAAGTAGTGTATCCTGAGGTGGAGATGGGAAAAAGACTTGCGAAATACCTTGTCGCCGATAACTTTCTCGACTGGATTGATCTGTCGCCTCAGTACAGCCTTGTGGAGATGGAGATTCCCGCAAAATGGCGCGGAAAGACACTTGGAGAGCTGCAGCTGCGCAAAAAGTACGGGATCAATGTGATCGGATACAAGATGGGAGAGGCCATCGACATAAATCTTAATCCTTTTGAGCCGCTGCCGATGGAAGGGATTCTGATCGTGGTCGGAGAGAATGAGGCGATTGAGAAGATTAGGTAAAATGTCAACGCTGAAAATGTCTTATGAAGAGGCTGTGAAGGAACATGGAAAACGCTCAGTTTCCCATGTTCCTGACGGATCACGAACGTCACTGCATTAACAATTCCAGCAGGTCTGAGATCATGCATCCTGCAGTCTCATAATGCACGAAGTCTGTGATACGCTTATCGACAAGCACCTGCACCTGTGCGGGGAAATCCTCGTCCGCGTCCCAGAAGATCAGCCGCAGCCTGATCTGCGGGAACGCGGAGAACTCATAGGCGACGTCGCCTTTATTCAGTTTTGTACCGCCTGCTTTGATGCAGGCGGTTTCCAGTTCCGCAGTTTTTCCGGAGAATGCCCGCGCAAATGGGGACAGCAGAGGATCCGGGATCCGGGGATTGCGGGAGACAACACCGTCGACTTCCGTATTTGGCACCCAGATTCCCGTGATCAGCGGCTGGTCCTTTGTGTAATGAAGCAGGTGGTAGATGCTCATCGCTTCATTAAAGTACAGCGCATCGGTCCATCCTTTTTCATGATCCTTTATATTCCGGCCGCTTTGCAGGAGCTGCCCTGTCCGCTGATCGGCCATCACATCTTCCCAGGTTTTATTCTGCGTTTTCTCCGGCATGTCTTTTACATCCACACATTTTTCCAGCCAGCCGTCCGCGAGACAGAGGCGGTACGGTCTCTGAAAATAGGAGAGATACAGGTATTCTTCATCATATTTCAGATCAAGGATCGAAGCGATCCGCGCAGGATCGTAATTGGAAAAAATAGCGTGCCACTGCTCACTAAGGGCCTCGGAATTGGAAAATAAAAAGCCTCTGCTCTGAAAAGCATGATAATTTACACTCATATAAAAACCTCTTTTTCTTTATCCTTTGCTGCCGCAGACCTGAA
>CANQUH010000015.1 GCA_947626965.1 uncultured Lachnospiraceae bacterium | reverse complement strand
GTTCGCGGACTATACCGCCGGTCACGATTTTCACGTTGCCCCGAAGAACTTTTCTGATTAAATTTTAAATAAATTTCTGCAAAAGCCTGCCTGCATGACATAAAACAGACCGCAAAGCTTTTACTTATTTACAGTATAACTCAGATCCCTCAAAAAAGCAACAGGCAGTTTAATCTGCAAACGGCAGACCTTTGTATTTGAATAAACCTGACCTGAAGGGCGCGAGCGGAAGAGTCTGAAAAAATAAAAGATTTTGTCCTCATGATGCCACGGATATCTCCGCCAGCCTCCTCTGATACCGCTCATGGACATACACCGACAGAGCGACAGTCAGCACATCCGCGGCAAACTGCGCCCAGACAATCCCATAGATCCCGAACACAGCGTTCAGGATAAAGAGCATCGGGATGTTGAACACGGCCCAGCGCATGATGCCGAGAAAAAGCGCCTCCTTCCCCCTGCCGTAGCTGTTGAACAGATAGACATGGAAGAAACTCATAAACATCAGGATCGTCGCGAGGCTGCGAATCCGCAGAAAGCCCGTTCCAAGGCTGACTGTCTGCGCGTCCGCGATGAAAAAACGCATAATGGACGGCGAGAAGATCTCATACAGCGTGATACTGACAACCGCGCATACGAGACCGAGTCTTCTGGAAAAACGGATTGTCTCCCGCATCCTGTCATAGTTTTTCGCGGAATAATTGTAAGCCACGATCGGCATCATTCCCTGACAGATGCCAATGCCTACATTCAGCGGAAGACGTTCCGCCTTCAGCACAATACCGACTGCCGCAAGCGCAATCCCATTGTAGCCGGACATCAGGCGGTCAATGACAATATAGTCCAGGTCGAACAGGAACGTCGCGACGCAGGACGGGATACCAACGCCAAAAATCTGAGCGATGCTCGACGGTTCCGGCAGCCGGGCAGGTCTGCAGAGCTTCAGCACGGAATCCGGCCCCAGCTTCCAGATCATAATGATAAAATAGAGGCAGGAAATACAGTTGGAAAGGCAGGTCGCGATGCCCGCTCCCGCAATCTCCATTCCTGAAGGCATCAGAACAAACATGAACAGCGGATCCAGCACGATGTTGATCACTCCGCCCATCGTGATCCCGAAGCCCGCCTTCTTCGACTCCCCGACGCTGCGGAGCATTGTTGAGAGCACATTGGAAAGCACGGTCGGAATACCCCCAAGACCGATCACGCAGGCCGCGTAAACATGCGCATATTCATAAGTGTTGTGATCAGCGCCCAGCAGATGCATCAACGGCTCCATAAACAGTCCGACTGCCACAGAAAAGATTCCCGCAATCAATATGGACAGCCAGATACTGAAGCTGTAGACCTTTCTTGCCTCCTCCACCCTCTTTTGGCCAAGCAGACGCGAGATCAGCGCGCCTCCTCCTGCTCCGGCCAGTCCGGCAAGAGACAGCGAGATGTTGAATACCGGCAGGATCAGCGAAGCGCCCGCTACCATGTACGGGTTGTTGGTCCTCCCGATGAAAAAGGTATCCGCCATATTATAGATCAGTACGATCAGCTGGCCGATGATCGTCGGGACGGCCATGATCCTGACCGCCGACGGCACCGGCATTCTCTCAAATAATTCCGTGTTCTGCGCCGCGGCTTCTTTCGCGGCATGTTTTTCTGCAGCTGCCATCCAGATTCCTCCCACTATTCTCGGATTCCCGGCTTTTCTGTCCTTCTGCGTCTCTTCCGGCTGCTTTCCTCTGTTTCCATGCACTTTTCCGGCTCCCAGTTTTTCCGTCCTTCTGTGTTTCTTTCGGCCATTTTCCTTGTTCCCGTGCGTTTCACCGGCTTCCGACTTTTCTGTCCTTCTGCGCCTCTTCCGGCCCCGGACTCTGCCGGACAGATCCCGTCACAGCTTCATCGTCAGCGCAATCCTCTTCTTCTGCAGGTCCACGCTCAGAACCTTTACTTCCACGATGTCCCCGACGCTTACCACCTCGAGCGGATGTTTCACAAACTTTTTGCTGGAGAGCTGGGAGACATGAACCAGCCCGTCCTGATGAACGCCGATATCGACAAACGCACCGAAGTCAATGACATTGCGGACCGTCCCTTTCAGGATCATCCCCTCTTTCAGATCTTTCATCTCAAGCACGTCCGTGCGCAGAATCGGCTGCGGCATCTCGTCGCGCGGGTCGCGTCCCGGCTTGCACAGCTCTTTTACAATATCGCGCAGCGTCGGCTCGCCGATGCCGAGCTTCTCTGCCATCTTTTTATAATCTTTGATGTATACTGACTTCGCTCCTGTCTCTGTGATCCAGTCCTCCGTATAGCCAAGCTCAGACAGCAGCTTTTTCGCGGCCTCATAACTTTCAGGATGAATGCTTGTCGCGTCGAGCGCTTCTTTCCCGCCGCTGATCCGCATAAAACCGGCGCACTGTTCAAACGCCTTCGGTCCAAGTTTTGGAACTTTCAGCAGCTCACGTCTAGTCACAAACCTTCCGTTCGCTTCACGGTAGGCGACAATGTTCTTCGCGATCGTTTTTGTGATGCCTGAAATATGCTCCATCAGAGGCGCAGACGCCGTGTTCAGATCCACACCGACCCGGTTCACGCTGTCCTCCACAACGCCGTCGAGCGCTTCCCCAAGTTTTTTCTGATTCATATCGTGCTGATACTGACCGACACCGATCGACTTCGGATCGATCTTTACCAGCTCCGCGAGCGGATCCTGCACTCTGCGCGCGATTGAAGCCGCGCTCCTCTGCCCCACGTCAAAATTCGGAAACTCCTCGGTCGCCAGCTTGCTCGCGGAATAGACGGAAGCGCCGGCCTCATTCGTGATCACATACGCCACCTTCTGCGGCACTTCCTTCAGCATATCAACGATCACCTGCTCCGACTCGCGGGAGGCGGTTCCATTTCCAAGAGAGATCAGTGTGATTCCGTATTTTTCGATCAGCTTTTTCACGGTATCCTTTGCCGCGCGGATCTTCGCCTCGTTTGTCGGCGCAGTCGGATACACGACTGTCGTGTCGAGCACCTTGCCGGTCGCGTCCACAACTGCCAGCTTGCAGCCGGTGCGGAACGCCGGGTCCCAGCCGAGCACGACCTGCCCTGCAATCGGCGGCTGCAAAAGCAGCTGCTCCAGATTTTTTCCAAATACGGCGATTGCGCCGTCCTCCGCCTTCTCAGTCAGTTCATTGCGGATTTCCCGCTCGATTGCCGGAGCGATCAAACGCTTATAGCTGTCCTCCACAACCTCGCGCAGCACCGGTGAGGTATAGGGATTGTCTTTTTTAATTACCTGCTTCTGCAGATAGAGCAGAATTTTATCTTCCGGCGCCTCAATCTTTACTGTGAGGAATTTTTCCTTCTCCCCGCGGTTCAGCGCCAGAATCCGGTGTCCCGCCGCCTTTGCCGCCAGCTCCGAGTAATGATAATACATCTCGTAGAC
Organism: uncultured Lachnospiraceae bacterium; assembly: GCA_947626965.1. GTDB lineage: Bacteria > Bacillota > Clostridia > Lachnospirales > Lachnospiraceae > Choladousia. Next base: position 37,330 of record CANQUH010000015.1, on the reverse strand, counting down.
CGACTGCGCTTTCTCGTCCTTCGCCTCGCTCGTCAGAAGACCTTCCTTCATCGTCATGCTGCGGATCCGGCTGCGGTAATTTGCCTCGTCGGAGACGGACTCCGCGAGAATATCCTTCGCTCCGGCAAGCGCGTCCTCCGCTGTGGACACGCCTTTTTCTTCCGATACATAGGCCGCCGCCTCCTCAAGCGCCGGCCTTTTCAGCGACTGCAGAAGAATCAGATTCGCCAGCGGTTCCAGCCCCTTCTCCTTCGCGATCGTGGCCCTCGTCCTCCGCTTCGGCCGGTACGGACGGTACAGATCTTCCACCACAACCAGTGTCTGAGCTTCCTCGATCTGCTTGCGGAGTTCCGGTGTCAGCTTGCCCTGCTCCTCGATCACGGAAATTACCTGCGCTTTCTTCTCCTCAAGATTACGCAGATAGGCAAGACGCTCATTCAGCTTTCTGAGCACCTCGTCGTTGAGCTCACCGGTCGCCTCCTTGCGGTACCGCGCGATAAAAGGGATCGTGTTTCCTTCGTCGATCAGCTTCACAGCCGCCTCCGCCTGCTGCGGCCTGATTTCAAGTTCCTGCGCAAGTGCCTTTATAATATCCATATCTTATAATTCCTTTCTGCTTCAAAACTTACCCGCAAGCTCTGATGCGGGATTCCGGAAAGAATACTTTCCCATCTATTTCTGAGAGTATTATTTTTTGATTCAAAACTCGCTTGCGAGTTTTGCGCGCGGGATTCGGGTCTGCGTCAGCAGACATCTTCGGCTCCGAATCCCTGCGCATCCTCGCGGAGCGTATATCCGGCTGTCAGTTTAACACAACACGTCGTTTCCCGCAAGACAAATATGGCGGCGCTTCTCCGCTGCCCCGCACGGCAGATAAACTCCCAAAAATATCCCTTATCAACGCCAGGAAACGCATCCCTGCACACTTGTCAAAAATTCTCCTTTGTGCTACCATACGGTTATGCTGTTTACGCTGTTTCTTCTCAGAATTTTTTGCTGAGACAGCCGCAAAGAATACCGTATACCTCTGTCTGACCGGCACAGCGGCATGGGGTAATTCTTTTTTGGATCCCCGGACAGCAGATTTCTTACGAAAGGAGTTTGTCCATGTTTTTTGACAGACGTAACAATTACGATGACTATTATGGGCCCAATACCCCTGGAATGGAGTACAGCAGCGCCATGTCCACGGCGTCTTTTATCCTTGCCTTTCTCTCCATATTCAGCAGTCTCATGTTTTATATCGCGGTTCCTGCCGGAGCGCTTTCCATCCTGCTCGCACTGCTCTCCCGCGGCCGCAACAGACGGCTCACAGGTAAAGGCAGGATCGCCGTTTTTGTATCGGTCATTGGCATCACTGCCTCTGTTGTGACAACAGTCATAGCTGTCTATACGGTAATGACAAATCCGGAAATGCGCAGCCAGCTGGAATACATGTTCGACTATTATGCGCAGGAGCTGGGGCTCGACGTTGAGTTTGACGATTATTTCGGAGACGGCAAAGATGAAAAAGAGGATAACGCTCCAGATTCCGTGCCGGACGACGACAAACGCGCCAACGAATACTTCAACAAATACTATGGAAACGGTGAAGGCCTGCCGGAAGACGGCAGTGTTCTGCCGCACGAAGACGGCAATACTCTGCCGGATAACGGCGGCTCCCTGCCGGACAGCGGAAACGACGCCCTGCCGGATATGGACGACATCTTTTCTTACTGGTATGATTTCGGCGGTTCCGAACCGGGAGGAGGCAGCCGGACGGGTCCCTCAGGAAGCGAGTACATATAGATCGCACCAGTGCAAAATTCAGAAATTCCCCCCTCTCCAGTGAGGGTATTATCCCTCTGCAGGACAGTCGGGGACTTTCACATGACATTTCCCCTTCAGGAGGCAAACATATATGAATAAAGCATCTACCGCAGAACTTAAAAGCAGCGCCAGAGCTGTCCTTCTTGGAAAATGGGGGTTCATGGCCTACGTTTTTCTTGCAGAAATCATGCTGAACATGATTTTCGAGGAAATTATCGGCATGGCGTTCCCCTCTTCCGGATTCGGGATCGCGGCGGACGGTTCCATCGTCTTCTCAATTCCCTGGGCAGTCTGTCAGATCATCATCCGGCTGTTTTCAACAATCCTCTCCGTCGGCTCCATGTTCCTCTACCTGAACATCTGCCGCGGAAGAACCTTCCAGTTCAAGGACCTGTTTTTCGGTTTCACCCACCGGCCGGAACACATTAGCGGATACTTCGCGGTCATAGCGGCCGCCACCATTTTCTGCTCGGCAGTTCCCTCAGTCCTGCTTGTCCTGGCGCTTCGCTCCGGAAATGCGCTCTGGGGCATCGGACTTCTCGCCGCAGTTCCGCTCTGCATCGCGGGATATTTTCGGCTCACGCTTGGTTACGCAATGTTTCCCTATCTCTATGCTGACAGTCCATGGAAAACGTCACGTGAGCTTCTGCGTGAGAGTCAGCGGATGATGAACGGAAGCAAGCTGAGGTATTTCCGCCTGCAGCTGAGCTTTCTCGGGATCCTGCTGCTCGGCTTTTTAAGCTTTGGAATTGGAATGATCTGGATTAGTCCGTACATGACCACGACAAGCACACAGTTCTATCTGAATCTGATTTCCGCAGAAGAAGAAAAACAGGAATATTCCGAGTCCTCCGCTTATGAATCAGAGGACTCACAGGATGAGCCATTTAACTGATATATACGGCCCGCGTATGAAAAAACCGTCCATATCAGGAAATTTCTCACATTTCTCTGATATGGGCGGTTTATTGTAAAAGTTTTGTCTCTATGCAGAGATGCTGTGCGCCAGAGGCGCACGCTTAGTATCGACCGAAACGGAACGCAAAACTGTTCCCCGATCAGCGCGATAACAGATACCCCATCATCTCATATCCGTGCTCGCGGTAAATGCCGCTCTTCTTCGCGTCCTTCTCGTTGTAAAGCAGATGCGACTCCAGCGGCTTCGTGCTGTCGTAGAGCAGATACGGAACCGGCTCGGAGCTGTGCGTGCGGATTCGAAGCGGCGTCGGATGATCCGGCAGAATCAACATGCGGTACGGCTCTCCTGACGCGTCCATCTGCTCTTTCACGATCCGGACGATCCTCTGATCCAGATTCTCGATTGATTTTATCTTACGCTCCAGACTCCCCTGGTGCCCCATCTCATCCGGCGCTTCCAGATGGATGTACGCGAAGTCCGCGCCCTCTTTCAGCAGAGCGTCCACAGCAGCCTGCGCTTTCCCCTCGTAATTGGTGTTGAGTCCGCCGTTCGCCCCCGGCACTATGATATTGCGCATTCCCGCGCCGACCGCGATTCCCTTGAGCAGGTCAACCGCGGAAATCATGACGCCTTTCTTTCCGTAAAGTTCCTCAAAGGAGGAAAGCATCGGGCGTGTGCCTGCTCCCCAGAACCACAGGCTGTTCGCCGGATTCAGTCCTTTTGCCTTGCGCGCAAGGTTGATCGGATGCTGCGAGAGAATCTCATAGCTTCTCTTCTGCATCCTGCGCAGCGTCTCATCTTCTGGAAGATATGATCCCGCAAATTCCCCGAGATGATCGTGCGGCGCCGACAGCGGCACCACCCTGCCGTTTTTCCAGATCAGGCAATGGCGGTAGCTCGTCCCGACATAAAACTGATAATTTTCATCCTCAAGCTCCGCGCGCACGGCGTCCAGAAGCACCGCGGCATCCTCCGTGCTGATCTCGTCTGAGCTGTGATCGATGATTGTCTTCTCCTCGTAAGGTTCATTTTCGGACAGGGTCACGATGTTGCAGCGAAACGCCACGTCCGTCTCCTCCATCGGCACGCCGATGCTAAGCGCCTCAAGCGGAGAACGCCCTGTATAGTATTTTTTCGGGTCATAACCCATCACGGCAAGATTGGCTGTGTCGCTTCCCGGCTTCATCCCCTCCGGAATCGTATGCAGCAGTCCAATTTCCGAACTGGCGGCAAGCTCGTCCATCGCCGGAGTCACTGCGGCCTCAAGCGGCGTCTTTCCCCCGAGCTGCTCTACCGGCTCGTCACTCATTCCATCACCCAGTATGACAATATATTTCATAATATTACCCCTCTGATTTATCATTCATTCTATGAGCACACGGCTGACTCTTCCTGGAATCAGCCGCATCAAAGCAAATACCACGCTAACCAGAACTGTTACAGTTCGCTCCCTTGCAGGTCGTGAACGTAACAACGCTTCGCGATGCACAGAAATGCAGCGCGGGCACGCTGTCCAGTTTAATCCCGGATACGCAGCATCGCAAGCACGCCGTCAAGTTTCAGCGCTTTCGCCTGGTATTCCGCCTCACTCATCTCTTCCGTGATAAAACCGTATTCTCCGGATACACCTGCGTCAAACAGTTCGATATTCCCGAACGCGTCACTGGCCGCATTTGTGTCAGATCCGCTCACGCGCACAAAGAAACGGCATCTCATGTCGGCAACGTTCATCAGTTCCTGCTTTTCAGGCTCCCACGCGGACATGACGCTGGTGCCAAGAACCTGCGCTTCCTCGATGACGTCGGATACGACCGCGCTTGCGGTAGCGTCCTTTCCGGCTCCTTGACCGTAGAACATCGCGTCGCCAAGCATGTTTCCGTGAACAAAAATCGCATTGAACACTCCGTTCACGCTTGCAAGCGGATCCGCCTGACCAACCAGATACGGAGCCACCATCGCAAGAACCTTATCTCCTTCTTTGCGGCTGTAAGCAAGCAGCTTGATCGTCTTTCCCATCGCCTTCGCGTAAAGAATATCCGTCGATGTAATCTTTGTGATTCCCTCTGTATAGATATCTGTGTAGTCAACACGCTTTCCATAGGCGAGAGAAGAAAGAATCGCGATCTTTCTGCATGCGTCGTGTCCCTCGATATCTGCTTCCGGATTGCGCTCCGCATACCCCTTCTGCTGCGCCTCTTTCAAAACATCCTCAAACTCAAGACCCTCCTGGATCATCTTGGTCAGGATGTAGTTGGTCGTCCCGTTCACGATACCGGTGATCTCATCGATCACATCCGCACACAGACAAGTGCGCAGCGGACGGATGATCGGGATTCCGCCTCCGCAGCTCGCCTCAAACATATAGCTCGCATTGTGCTCGCGGGCAACCGCAATCAGCTCCGTGCCGTGACGTGCCACCAGCTCTTTGTTGGATGTGCAGACGCTCTTGCCTGCCTCAAGCGCGCGCTTCGTGAATGTATAGGCCGGGTTGACCCCGCCCATCACCTCGACAACGATCTTCACCTCAGGATCGTTCACAACGACTTCATAGTCGTGTACTACTTTTTTCTGAATCGGATCTCCCGGGAAATCTCTCAGATCCAGCACATATTTTACCTCAAGATCCACGCCGGTCTTTTTCAGAATACTGTCATGGTTCTCCTCAATCACATGAACCACGCCTGAACCTACCGTACCGTAACCTAATACTGCTACCTGCATATCAATTCCTCCACATTTTCTTTTCTTCCTTTTTCCGCGCATTTTCCAAAACCTCTGCGCGTTTTCTCCTGTACTGGCTACGCGCCTGTTTTGCAGCCTGCAGCTCAAACGTTTTCCCACAGTTTTGACATCAGGATCAAACTATCATTTAAACCGGCTGGCACCGGTTCACTCCCTTGCCAGTATCTTCAGATAGTGAACTCCCTCTTTCGCCTCGATCGTCTCGATCATGCCTGATACATCGCCCGTCTCCGGAAGAATATCAATGCTGAGCGTCAGGGAGGCCACCCCGTTCGTCGGAATACTCTGATGGATCGTCAGAATATTTGCCTGATATCTGGCGATCACATTCAGCACATCCGAGAGCAGCCCCGGCTCGTCCTGCATCTGCATCACAAACGTCAGCGTTTTGCCCTTCACATTGTCGCGGAATGGAAAAATATCATCTTTGTATTTATAAAAAGAACTTCTGCTGATCCCGACCTGATCAGCCGCTTCCTGAACGGTCGCCGCTTTCTTGGAATCCAGCAGCCATTTCGCCTCCACAACCTTCAGAAGCACCTCAGGTACCGCCTTCTGTCTGACAACATAGTACTTGGTCTTTTCAGGCATAAATTGCTTCCCTCCCAGCCATGCAATACAGCCGCATTGAATATCACATAATGCTTTTAATTCTTGTCTTTTCTTCAAAAATGTATGTGTGTGAAAAACGTTTGTATACCATCCAAGGATACTAACATACTTTTCCCGCTGATGCAAGTATTTTTTACTGAGAAAGCTCTGTCTCTATGCAGAGGCAGGCGGCAAGCTTGCTTGCCAGACTGACTATGCATAAGAGACGCTGACATGTATGAGCAAAACAGCAATCACGAACGGATGTGAGTGATGCGATTTGCGAATACATGACAAGGATTGCGGGAGTTGCAGAGCAACGGAGCAATCCGAAGAGCTTTCACTCATGGTGTTGCCCGCAACGCGGGCATGGGAGTCTAAGAAAGCTCTGTCTCTATGCAGAGACAGGCGGCAAGTTTGCTTGCCAGACTGACTATGCATAAGAGACGCTGACATGTATGAGCAAAACAGCAATCACGAACGGATGTGAGTGATGCGATTTGCGAATACATGACAAGGATTGCGAGAGTTGCAGAGCAACGGAGCAATCCGGAGAGCTTTCATTCATGATAATGCCCGCAACGCGGGCATGGGAGTCTAAGAAAGCCCAGCCTCCATGGAAAGGCCGGGACCTTCCAAACCGGCCCCGGCCTTTCTGTTATTTATGCTTCTTCCGCCTTCTGTCCCAGCGACGTCCATTTCAGATACGCATTGATGAACAAATCAATATTTCCGTCCATAACACTCGCGACATTTCCGGACTCGGCATTTGTCCTGTGATCCTTCACCATCGTGTAAGGCTGCATGACATAGGAGCGGATCTGATTTCCCCAGCCGATCTCCTTGACCTCGCCGCGAATCCCGGATGCTTTTTCCGCGTTCTCCTGCTGCTTCAGCAGATAGAGCTTTGCCTTCAGCATCTGCATGGCTTTGTCCTTATTCTGATGCTGGGACCGCTCATTCTGGCACTGCACAACGATGCCCGTCGGCAGATGCGTGATGCGGATCGCCGAGGATGTCTTGTTGATGTGCTGGCCGCCAGCCCCGCTGGACCGGTACGTGTCGATCCGCAGGTCATCCGGATTGATTTCGACGTCCACATCTTCTTCTATATCCGGCATGACATCGCAGCTCACAAAGGAGGTCTGACGCTTGCCCGCCGCGTTGAACGGAGAGATACGCACCAGACGGTGAACTCCTTTCTCCGACTTCAGATAGCCGTAGGCATTCTCCCCGTGCACCTCAAATGTCACGGATTTGATGCCCGCCTCCTCGCCGTCGAGATAGTCAAGCACCTCGACCTCGTAACCCTTCTTATCGCACCAGCGCGTAAACATCCGGTACAGCATGGAAGCCCAGTCGCAGGACTCCGTCCCGCCGGCTCCCGCATGGAGCGTCAGAATCGCGTCGTCCTTGTCATACTCACCGGAGAGCAGCGTGCGGATCCGGATATCCTCGAACGTTGCCTGGAACGACTCCAGCATTTCCTGAATCTCAGGGATCACGGATTCATCATTTTCCTCGTAGCCCATCTCGATCAGAAGCTCGATCTCCTCATACTGATCCTTCAGCTTTTTGTATGTCTCCAGATCATCCTTTAAATATTTCAGCGTGCGCATGGATTCCTGGGATTTCTCCGGATTATCCCAGAAATCAGGCGCCTCCATCTCTCTCTCTAATTCCTGGATCCTCTGTTCTTTATTCACCAGGTCAAAGTGAATCCCTCACTTCCACTAATGGTTTCTCATAACTTCCTAAAATACTTTTGAACTGGTCGAGCTCAACCACAGCTTCACCCTCTTTCTATAAAAACAAATTCAAACATGTAATGACTCACTGTCCGCGCAGAATCCGAATTTCTGCATTCTCCGCTTCGTTTCTTTTTCCGCACATAAATTTCCCGGACGGCCAAATCAGGAAAATGCCGCGCTGTTCCGGTCATCAGCTGACCTTCTTGCGCCCGCAGCACTGCTTGTACTTCTTTCCGCTGCCGCACGGACACGGATCATTCGGATAAATCTTCTCCGAGGTGCGCTTCTTCGGGGCTCTCGGACCGGAATCATCCTTGTTCGTACCGGTGACCTTCGCCACCTCCTCACGCTCCACCTTCTGCTCCACCTTGACGTGGAACAGCAGACGCACCGTATCCTCCTGGATTGCGGATGTCATGGCGTCAAACATCTCATACGCGCTCATCTTATATTCGACAAGCGGATCCTTCTGGCCATACGCCTGCAGGCCGATGCCCTGGCGCAGCTGATCCATATCATCGATGTGATCCATCCATTTGCGGTCGATCACCTTCAGAAGAATGACGCGCTCCAGCTCGCGGATCTGCTCCTGCTCCGGGAACTCCGCCTCCTTGAGCTCGTACAGCTTGACCGCCTGCTCTTTCAGCATCTGCTTGATCTCGTTCTTGTTCCGGAATTCGCTGATCGATTCAGCTGTCACCGGCTTTACCGGAATCGTCGGGAGAAGCAGAGAATTCAGTTCCTGCAGATCCCACTGCTCCCGGTCGGAATTCTCGCCCATACAGGCGTCAACCGTATTGTCGATGATATCCGTGATCATCTTGAAGATTGAATCGCGCATGCTCTCGCCGTCAAGCACACGGCGGCGCTCCGCGTAGATAATCTCTCTCTGTTCATTGTTGACCTGATCGTACTCAAGCAGGTTTTTACGGATTCCAAAGTTGTTGCCCTCGATCTTCGTCTGGGCCTTCTCGATCGCGCTTGAAAGCATCTTGTGCTCGATCTGCTCATTCTCCTCGACGCCGAGCGATTTGAAGACCTTCATCATCTTCTCGGAACCGAACAGACGCATCAGATCGTCCTCCAGCGAGATGTAGAATCTCGACTCGCCCGGGTCTCCCTGACGGCCGGAACGTCCGCGCAGCTGGTTGTCGATACGCCGGGACTCGTGGCGCTCTGTACCGATAATCTTCAGACCGCCCGCCTCGCGCGCTTCGTCGTCAAGCTTGATATCCGTACCACGGCCTGCCATGTTCGTCGCGATTGTGACCGCGCCGTGAATACCGGCATCCGCAACGATCTCCGCCTCAATCTCATGGAACTTCGCGTTCAGGACTTTGTGCTGGATTCCTTCCCTGCGCAGCATGCCGGAAAGCAGCTCGGAAACCTCAATTGTGATCGTGCCGACCAGAACCGGCTGTCCCTTCGCGTGCGCCTCCTTGACTGCCTCGACGACCGCACGGTATTTCTCTTTCTTTGTCATATACACCGCGTCCTCAAGATCCTTACGGATCACCGGGCGGTTGGTCGGGATCTCGATTACATCCATCCCGTAGATATCACGGAATTCCTTCTCCTCTGTCAGAGCGGTACCGGTCATGCCGGCCTTCTTTTTATATTTATTGAAAAAGTTCTGGAACGTGATCGTCGCGAGTGTCTTGCTCTCACGCTTCACCTTCACATGCTCCTTCGCCTCGATCGCCTGATGCAGACCGTCCGAATAGCGGCGGCCCGGCATGATGCGGCCCGTAAACTCATCGACGATCAGAACCTGATCATCCTTGACCACATAATCCTGGTCGCGGAACATCAGGTTGTGCGCACGCAGCGCAAGGATAATATTGTGCTGAATCTCCAGATTCTCAGCGTCGGCAAAGTTGTCAATACCAAAAAACTTCTCTACTTTGTGGACGCCCTGCTCGGTCAGGTTGACGATCTTGTCCTTCTCGTTGACTATGAAATCCCCGGTCTCCGTGATTTCCTCGCCCATGATCGCCGTCATCTTTGTGACCTCGCCGCTCGCCTCGCCGCGCTCAAGCTGACGCGCCAGAATATCGCAGACCTCGTACAGCTTCGTGGATTTGCCGCTCTGTCCGGAAATGATCAGCGGCGTACGGGCCTCGTCGATCAGTACGGAGTCGACCTCGTCGATGATCGCGTACACAAGGTTCCTCTGCACAAGCTGCTCTTTGTAGATGACCATATTGTCACGCAGATAGTCAAATCCAAGCTCATTGTTCGTAATATAGGTAATATCGCAGGCATACTGCTTCCTGCGCTCGTCATTATCCATGGAATTCAGCACACAGCCGACAGTCAGTCCAAGGAATTCGTGCACCTTCCCCATCCACTCGGCGTCACGGTGCGCCAGATAATCGTTGACCGTAACGATATGGACGCCCTCTCCGGTCAGTGCATTCAGATAGGCAGGAAGCGTGGAGACAAGCGTTTTTCCTTCGCCGGTCCTCATCTCCGCAATACGACCCTGATGCAGAATAATACCGCCGATCAGCTGCACGCGGTAGTGCTCCATATCCAGGACACGTCTTGCCGCCTCGCGCACTGTCGCAAACGCCTCCGGAAGCAGAGAGTCGAGCGACTCCCCATTCGCGTATCTCTCCTTATACTCCTGTGTCTTCGCTTTCAGCTGTTCATCACTCAGCTCCATCATGGCCGGCCGCAGATTCTCTATCTTGTCCACAAGCGGCATGATCATTTTCAATTCACGCTGACTGTGAGTTCCGAAAATTTTCTGAATTACATTCATTCTGCTTCTCTTCTCCATTCATATCATAATGATTGTTTCAATTCTCCCACATATTCTTTCGTATTGTAGCACTTTCAGGCTGGCAAGACAATTGAATTTTTTATGAACAAATAGAAAAAAAATTTTGCCGGCTGTCTCCTGTTTCTTTCAGGCAGCAGCCGGCCGTTCAGTTCTCATTTATTTCTTCGATGGAAAAAACACTGCTGTCAAGCTGGCAGGTACTCCGCTTTATGTTTTTCCGAAAGGCGGTTTCAATCCTCGCCGACACCTTTTCGCAGTCTTCCCGCCGAAGCCCCGTCAAAAGCACAAGATACTGCTGCTGACTGTAGCGCGTGAAAAAATCTCCCTGCCGCAGCGAAGACATAATCGATTCCTTCAGCACACGGGCCGTCTCCTGTTCCTCCGGTTCCCTGTTCTTCCGGCTGTCGGCAAACGTATAGATCAAAACAAATGCGGACAGTCTGCGGCGTTCGTTTATGCGGCTGATCACGCGGTAAATGTCAATAAAATTCGGATATGTGCAGTAATAGGCGCCCTCTTCTTTTCCCCGTTCGAGTATCCTCTGTTGGATATCCGGAAAAACCTCTTCCGACTGAGAAAGTCTCTCGGCCATCGTGTGCGCCCTTTCCAGCATTTCCCGCGACGGAGGCAGCCCCAGCTCATCAAAGTACAGCCTGGTCACGTCCTCATAAACTTTTAAAGCTTCGCTGCAGCGGGACATGGCAATCAAACTGTCGATCCGGTACAGATTCCAGTTTCCGAACGGATAAATCGCCGCGGCGGTACCGGTCAGCTGATAAACCTCCTCAAACCGTTCCTGCTGCATCAGCCACTCGCACAGTCTGGTAAGAACGGCCGTGTACAGTTCCTGGCAGGAAACGTTGCGGATTTTCGCCCACTCCTCTCCGACCAGACCTGGAAGAAATTCCCCGGTATAAAGTCTGCACGCCTTAAGATACAGATCCATCCTCCGCGAAATATCCTTCTCCGCCTGCCCGTCCTGAATCAGCTGTTCAAACTGAAGGACATCCACCTCCACCGGTATTTCCTTGTTCCACCGGCATCTCCCATCCTGAAGAATTACATACTCGCAGTCCGGCAGTCCGGCTTTCTTCAGATTTTTCCGCAGACGAAAGATCGCGCTGTTCAGACTCGCGTTCCCGTTCTCTATTTCCTCCCGCCCGTACAATATCCTGATCAGACTTGCTTTCGGGATACCGTCCGCCTCTGTATTCAGCAGAAGCAGCTGCATCAGCTGCAGAAGCCTGGAGTTTATATCGCGTCCCACTCTGATCCGTCTTCCTTCGTAAAAGAGACAAAAACCTCCAAACATTTTTACCTGCAGTACCTCTTTTGACATGCCGTTCCTCCTTTGCGCCAGTCCGGCTGCGATATCACCGGCAGTGATATCACATATTATTTCATCTCTTTCAGTTCATCCATTGTTTTCCACCTGTACTGACAAAATAATATTAACACATATTGCCGCTTTGCCTCGATGTTGTTCACGTTAAATATTTGCTGTTTGCGCTTTTTTGCATGTCACGCTTGTTCTGGTTCTGTATTTATATTAAAATAATGCCAGGGAAAAGATCCCTTATTCTTTTAAATATGAAAACGGGGGCATAAAATGTACAAAATAGCCGTATGCGAAGATGAATCGATCATAAGAGATGATATTTGCCGTCTGTGCAGCGATATCCTTACAGAAAAACACATGGAACACTCACTTACCACTTTCCGCAATGCCGAAGAATTTGAACATTCACTCCAGATGAGAAATTCCTTCGATCTCGTGATTCTTGATATTGAGCTGGGAGGAAAGGACGGCATCAGTCTGGCCCGGGATCTCAGAAAACAGGAAAACCAGATCAGTATTGTCTTTGTAAGCGCACATGAAATCTATCTGCGCGACGGATATGGAGTCCAGCCTGTCCATTTTCTGATCAAGCCTGTCGAACGCAGCGCGCTTGATGAGGCGCTCAGCGCGGATATCCGCCTGCATCATCATAATATGCCTCATATCAATGTGCGCTCCGGAAGCAAAATTCTGCCTGTCTGCATTGACGACATTATTTACGTGGAGGTCATGGATCACATTCTCCATATCCATACGCCGGACGGAGATATACCGTCCCGCTCCACGCTTACTCTTTTTATGAACTCTCTCCCCGCGGAGGACTTCTGCCGCTGTCACAACAGCTTTACCGTCAATCTCCGCTACATCCGCAATATTTCTCATTCCTCCGTATCGCTGTCCAATAACGTAACTCTGCCGATCGGGAGGAAATACTATGACAGCTTTCAGAAATCATTTATCCGCTATATAAACTGCGTCTGAGGCGCGAAAGCAGAGAAACAAAAAGATGAAACCCTTATTAAGTTTTCCGGGAGGTGTCTGATTTATTATGAAGAAGATTAAAGAAGTCAAAAAAATAAAGCAGTGGATGTGCCTGATCATTTTTGCCGCCCTTTGCGCCGCAGTTTTTCTGTTCCTGCGCCTTTTTACAAACGAGAGTTCTCCCTCACACAGCGTCTTGATCGACTTTGAGAGCATACAGTATACGGACACAGACGGAACCGTCACTTCCCTGGACCTGTCAGCCTGCGTGGAGGAACCGCCAAAAACGGAAGGATTTTATACCTTTACGACTCATCTGGACACCATTTCCAGAAATGATGAGCAGCTTTCCCTTTATACCTTTAATCTGGAAGACATCCAGCTTTTCATTGACGGAGCTTCCGCCTACAGCAGCTCTGCGCGCCAGTCTGCTTTCCCCGCGAACGATGCAGCAGATGCCCCGGTCACTGTAAATTCGCATATCCAGCTCACACTCTCCCCGAAAAACAGCGGCTCTGAGATCCGTCTGCTTTACCGTTTCCACGACACTGAGTCCTACATTTTTCCCCCTCTCCTTCGGGTCGCCTCCTCACTTGAAACAGATTCCCTGCATGCGGCATGCACAAATTACTACGCAGTCCCCGGAGGCATGTCCGCGCTGCTGTTTCTGCTTATATGCGGCGTATTTCTTTTCGGCATCTTCATGCAGACGCCCGACTACAGTCTGATCGCGGTAGCGGCGGCCTCCGCCTGCTACATGGTTTACTCTCTGTATCAGACAAGCGCCTGTCTCACTCCTTCAATGGATGTCCAGTCTTCCATCAGCAACGTGATGCTTTTATGCGTTCCTGTCTGCCTGCTTATTTATACACTGCTGAACCGCAAAAAAAGGCTGTTCCGCTTTTTTCTCTTTTTTAATCTGGCTGGAGCGCTGCTGCTGCTGGCACTGCTGCCTGCCAATCTGGCGGACAGCATAGAGATCCCGATGATTTCCAATCTCCTGCATATAATCTCTCAGCCTTTTGCATATCACTATGTCTCCAGGAGTTTTATTCTGCTGCTGACCAATTACCTTATCCTGTCCTGCGCAGGCGCGGCAATTGTCTTTCACATCATCACCCTGTCCGGCATGATTACGGAAACGCAGATGCTGAAAGAAAAAAACAACCTGATCATATCCGGCTACAACGCGATCGTCAATAACACCCGCCAGACCTCCGCCATACGCCATGAGTGGAAAAACGATCTGCTCTCACTCTACTCCCTGTACCAGCAGGGAAAAATCGATGAACTCGGAAAACATCTTGATGACCGCTGTCAGCAGATCACGGCATCCGGACCCATGTCGTTCTCGCAGAATTTTATGACTGACGTAATTCTGCAGAATATCTCGCAGAAGGCAGTCCGTGAAGACATTCGTTTTAAGGCGAAAGTACTGCTCCCGGAGTGTCTTCCAATCGGAGAGGAAGATCTGTGTTCCCTCCTCATGAATATGCTGAACAATTCTGTCGAGGCATGCTGCCGGCTGAAGGAGAAGGATCCGGCGCAGCCGCGCTTTATCGACTTTCGGGCCGAACTGAAAAACGGATTCCTCGCAGTCTGCTGCCGCAATTCCTGCGAGGAATCCGAACTCCGCACAGCCCCGGACGGGCAGTTCCTTACAGTCAAGGAGGATCCTCTGTCGCACGGTTTCGGGATCCGCCAGATGAACGCGATCGCGGTTAAATACCACAGTCTCCTGGACATTTTCTGCAGGGATGGCATTTTCACTGCACAGACCGCGCTTCATCTGCCGGCTGACGAAACACAGAGATCTGAATAATTCCGGGCAATAAGGAAAACCCTCCACTGGAGGGTTTTCTGCATACTCAGGCATACGCCTGAATCAATGCCGCGCTGTGCCGGAGAACCGCACTGTTCTTACCAGGTCAGCTCCAGATACAGATCCTTGTACTGTCTCGCCGAGCTTTCCCATGAGACATCCTTGTCCATATCTCTCTGGACCATCTCATCCCAGCACCAGCGGTTCGTAAAGTACACGGTCTTCGCGCGGTTGATCGCATCCAGCAGAAGACCTGCGTCATAGTTGTCGAACGTAAAGCCGTTTCCAGTGTTGTAATACATATTGTAGGGCTCCACGGTATCCCGCAGGCCGCCTGTCTCGCGGACAATCGGCACAGTGCCGTAGCGCATGGCAATCAGCTGTGTCAGACCGCACGGCTCAAACTGCGAGGGCACCAGCAGAGCGTCCGCGCCTGCGTAGATCCGGTGCGCGCGCGTCTCGTCGTACATGATGTTCGAGCAGACATTTCCCTTGTAGGCATTTTCATAATACCGGAAGGAATTCTCATAAATATCATCTCCGGTACCGAGCACAACGAGCTGTGTATGTTCGTCCATGATCTCCGGGATGATCGCATTGAGCAGATCGAGCCCCTTCTGATTTGTCAGTCTCGAGACCAGACCAATCACAAACTTGTGATCATCCTGCACAAGGCCGAGTTCCTCCTGCAGACCGTGCTTGTTTTCCCGCTTCTTTTCCAGCACATTCGTGATATCATAGGTCGAGTACAGCAGATGATCCGTGGCCGGATTCCAGATGCCGCAGTCGATCCCGTTTACGATTCCTCTCAGCTTGCCGGAGTGATAGCGCAGATGCGCGTCGAGCCCTTCTCCGTAATACGGAGTCTGAATCTCCCCGGCGTAGGTGCCGCTTACCGTCGTGATGATATTCGAATAAGTCAGGCCGCCCTTCATCATATTCGCATCCTCATAACCCGTCTTGAGCGCGTCCTTGTTGAACACATAGTCCGGCAGACCTGACCAGTAATGAATGGCCGGAATATTGTAAATACCCTGGAAGCGCAGATTGTGGATCGTGAGAATCGTCTTTGCGGAGTTCAGCTCCGTATTCTCAAACAGAGTCCTCAGATAGACCGGAACCAGCGACGCCTGCCAGTCGTGGCAGTGAATAATGTTCGGGATCCAGTCCATGTAGAGCAGCGCCGAGAGCGCAGCTTTCGCAAAGTAGCAGAACTTCGGGATATCGTCGACCAGATTCGTGTACGGATTTCCCCATCCGAAAAACTCGTCGTTGTCGATGAAGTCATACACGACGCCGTCCCACACATATTCCATGATGCCGACATAGAACGATCTGCCGTCCGCGCAGAGATCCATCTCGAACGCGCCGCGGTAAATCATCCGTTCCTGGTACTCCCACGGAATGCAGTGGTACCGCGGAAGAATGACCTTTACGTCGCAGTTCTGCTTCGCCAGTTCCCTGGGAAGCGCGTACATAACATCCCCCAGACCTCCCGTCTTGACAAACGGATAGCACTCCGACCCGATAAAGACAACGCTTCTGCGCGGGGTCATAAACAGTTCCTCCATGCTCTCGGTGTTTTTATTTTCCTGAATCATTTTTTTCTCCTTTTCAAAACTGCATAGATTTTCCACCATTTACCACTTATAGAGTATTACATTTTGGACATTAATTCAACCCGTTTTTTCTTTTCCCCCTGAATTGTCTATTTTTTCCGCACTTTACAGATGTCTCCTTATCAGCTATAATGATTTTGATTTCGGCAAAAATATTGCCGCAAACTCTGCAAAAAGTACAAAGGAGGTACGTATAATGAAGAAATACGTTGCAGAATTCATGGGTACGGCAGTCCTGGTGACTCTCGGCTGCGGTACGGCCATGCTGGTAGGCTGCGATGCGGCGTCCGGCGGCGGTTACATTTTGACAGCTCTCGCGTTCGGTCTGGTGATCGTGGGTATGGCATACTGCGTCGGAAACATCTCCGGCTGTCATATCAACCCTGCAGTGTCGCTCGGCGTGCTGATGAGCGGCGGCATGGAAGTGAAGGATTTCCTTGGCTATGTGGTTGCACAGTGCCTTGGCGCTCTGCTTGGTTCTTTGATCCTTCTGCTGATCTTTGTATCCGGCGGCGTCACAGATATGACGGGCGGCTTTGGCGCCAACGGTCTTGCCGGCGTCAACGGCAGCGCGATTGCGGGACTTCTCGTTGAGCTCGTCCTGACCTACATCTTTGTGCTGACGATCCTCGGCGTGACAGACAAGAAGGCGAATCATGGTTCGTTCGCGGGTGTTGTGATCGGTCTTACCCTCACACTGGTGCACATCCTCGGCATCGGCCTGACCGGCACAAGCGTAAATCCGGCCAGAAGCCTTGGCCCGGCGATTGTAGCCGCGATCTCCGGAAATACCGCTCCGATCGCCTGTGTATGGGTATTCATCGTCGGCCCGTTCGCGGGCGCGGCCCTTGCTGCCCTTACCTACAAGTTTCTGACTAAAGAGGCATAATATAAAAGCACAATCTATGCACCTCCAGCTGAACAAGCTCCGTCGGCGCGATGGAAACCACCTTTCCTTCGATTCCAAAACAGGGAAGCAACTGTTTTCCTCACACGGACCTGCGCGAAAAAAGCTCCTGGATAATTCCGGGAGCTTTTTTCGCACAAAATCTGATTATAACTCACTGGTCAGCATATCATACACAATTGCCGCAAGCGCTGCTCCTACCACTGGCCCGATGATAAATACCCATACGCAGGCAAGCGGAGCAAGATTTCCTGAAAAAGCAGCTATAAGCGCCGGGCCGAAGCTTCTGGCCGGATTTACGCTGGTACCGGTCAGACCAATTCCAAGAATATGCACAAGCGTCAGCGTAGCACCGATCACGATACCTGCAAAAGAACCATGATCCGCCATTTTCTTGTCTGTCACTCCCAGGACTGTTATGACGAAAATAAACGTCAGAACAATCTCGACGATAATACCGGAACCCGGATTGCCGTTCACGCCTGCCAGTCCGTTGGAACCGAAACCGCCGGTCATATCCGGCACCTTGCCGAGCCTGAAAATAATGCACAGAATCAGTGCTCCCACAAAACCGCCGAGGAACTGGGCAACCACATACCTGACAAATTCCTTTTTCTCCATGCGGCTTGTCATCAGCATCCCGAGGGATACCGCAGGATTGATATGGCAGCCGGAAATATTGCCGATGCAGTACGCCATCCCCACGATGACCAGACCGAACGCAAGCGCCGTCAGCACGTACCCTCCGCCTGCCGCAGCGTCACAGCCGACCAGCATGGCCGTGCCGCAGCCGAGCACGACCAGAACTGCCGTACCAATAAATTCTGCAATGTACTTTTTCATAGAATCATATACCTCCTTCGTAATTGTGAGAATAAGCCGTACCAGCTGTTCACTGATCTCAAGACTTCTTCCATTATATCCTAAAAACAAAGTCATGTAAATGATGATAAGTACACAATTTTTATTTTCTTCAGAATCACTTGAGAAACACCTGTTCTGTTTTTATTTTGCTTCTACTGTGACATCTTTTGCAGTTTTCTGAAGCAGGCTCTTATAGGCTTTAAGTTTGCCCTTCGGAACCTTTACCGTCATGTTTTCGGTTCCTTTGTTGACCGCCGTTTTTACAGTGCTCAGCTTTTTGCTGCTGATTGTAATCACGCAGCCTTTCTTTGCGCTGTTGAACACATTCTTCCCGATCGTCACAAGACCTGTTCCGATCGTGACTCTGCTCAGTTTCGCGCACTTGAAAAACGCTTTGTTTCCGATCGTCTTCACATTGTTTCCAACCGTAACGGTTTTCAGTTTCGCCATATTCGCAAATGCCTTTTTCGCGACGGAAGTTACTTTGTATGTGATCCCGGAATATTTTACATTAGCCGGAATCTTAATCGAAGTCTGGTTCTTTCCGGTAGTTCCAGTGCATGTCACCTGATTATACCCGGACACTTTATAGGTCAGCTTCGAAGCTGTGTACGCATCTTTCCACTGCGCGTACAGTGTAACGTCGGCCGTCATTTTAACTTTACCGCCTGCTTTGTATGCTGTTCCTTTTCCGTCTGCCTGTGTGTTCCATCCCACAAAGAATTTCGTCTTGCTGACAGGTGTTCCTTTTACTTCCGCGCTCTTTCCTGCTTCATAGGATGTACTGTCAGAAGGCATGTTTTTGACATCTTTCTGTCCGTTGGCATTGTAGGTCACTGTGTGCTTGATCTCCGTTTCAGGATTGTCCGTTCCAGGTTTCTCCGTCTCCGGCGCTGTGTATGTTACCGTGAATGTTGCAAACGCATAATTATCACTACTGACCGCAATCGTATATTCCGTCTGGTCAGCCGGCCCTGACGCAAGCGCAATCTTTCCGTTTTCCACGGCTACTTCTTCCGGAACCGTATTGCCGTCCCCATCCGTTGTCGTCGGAGTCAGGTAGGTAAGGGTCGCCGGTCTTCCCCCATCCGTATGGTATACGGTCGCTTTCGGATTCTGGATATCCGCCGGGAGTCCGGTCACCGTGACAGAACTGCTTCCGTCAAACTCCGCCTCGAGACTTTCCGCATTGTTATACTTTTTGACTGCCTTATTTACCGAATACTCGTAAATATAGTTCTGATAGGCCGGCGCTTCGCTGTTGTCTGCCTCTACGCTGTCGTCCTTGACGCTGCAGTAGTAGCGGATTCCTGTAATTGTCTTTCCTCCCAGATCCGGACCGCTGCCCACGTTCCAGCCAAGCTCGCTCGTCAGCCAGATGTTGTTTACATGTACCAGGCCGACGCTGTTTCCGTCTTCTGTGGTAATGACTACCGCATTGATCAGGCTGCTGCTCACAGCCTCAGGAGTTTCCTTGAGCGCCAGCTGCACGTCCGCGTGATGCGTGCCGTAGCTGTCTGTGATCTCTATCGTACCGCTATTCCCGCCGCTGCTCTTTCCTGTTGTAAACTGCGCTTTATTCTGGCTGTCCACATTCAGTGTCAGGTAGTTTGCAGGCTCGCTGCTCAGATAATAGTAGGAATATGCAGTCGCCTCCGTCAGAGTCTCATATCCGACCAGATAGCTGGCGCTTGTATTTCCGCGTCCCACCGTGGCCGTTGTGACTTTGGACCGGTCGGTGACTTCCGTACCGCCGAGCACGCTCAGCTTGCCTTTTGCACTGTCGCTTATCTTGACCGGCCAGATCACACCTTCATTCTTTGCCCCGTTCGCTCCGCCGACCGCGGTAACTGCGCCGTCTGCTCCAACCTCAGCCGTCTTTGCCGAGTGGAAGGCTCCTCCGGCCATACCGTAGTTTCCGACCTTGTTCGTCGCGGAGCTCATGGCGTCATAATCCGCGCTGCCGGAAACACTGACGGCCTGATAAAACTCCGCGTAAGGAATATTCATCAGAGCGTATTCCGCCTCTGCAGTGTATACCTCCGTGAATGTTTTGAAAGCATAATTGTCACTGCTGACCGCAATCGTATATTCCGTCTGGTCAACCAGCCCTGACGCAAGCGCGATCTTTCCGTTTTCGATCTTCACCTCTTCCGGAACCGTATTGCCGTCCCCATCCGTTGTCGCTGGAGTCAGGTAGGTAAGGGTCGCCGGTCTTCCCCCGTCCGTATGGTATACGGTCGCTTTCGGGTTCTGGATATCCGCCGGGAGTCCGGTCACCGTCACTGAACTGCTCCCGTCAAATTCTGCCTTGAGACTTTCCGCGTTGTTATATTTTTTGACCGCTTTACTTACCGAATACTCGTAAATATAGTTCTGATAGTCCGGCGCTCCGCTGTTGTCTTCCCCAACGCTGTCATCCTTGACGCTGCAGTAATAGCGGATTCCGGTAATTGTTTTCCCTCCCAGATCCGGGCCAGGAATCACATTCCATCCAAGTTCGTTGGCCGCCCAGATGTTGCTTACATGTATCAGACCGGTGCTTCCGTCACTCGTGGTGATAACTACGGCATTGATCAGCTTGTCCCCCATATCCTGGGAAGCCGCCTCGATCACCAGCTGCACATCCGCGTGATGCGTGCCGTAACTGTCTGCAATCTCAGCCGCACTTCCGGAAACTGCGGTGCTTTTTCCCGTCGAAAACTGCGGCTGATTCTGGCTGTCCACATCAAGCGTCAGATAGTTCGTCGGCTCACCGCTCAAATAATAGTAAGAGTAAGCAGGCGCCTCCGTCAGCGCTTCATAGCTGACAAGATAGCTGGCGCTTGTGCTTCCGCGCCCAAGCGTGGCTGTTGTAACCTTTGACTCACTGGTGATCTCTGTGCCGCCAAACGCACTTAATTTACCTTTCGCACCCGCGCTTATTTTGACCGGCCAGGTCACGCCTTCATTCTTCGCGCCGTTTGCCCCGCCAACCGCGGTAACCGTATTGTCTGCTCCGACTTCAGCCGTCTTTGCCGAGTGGAAAGCTCCTCCGGCCTTGCCGTAGTTTCCGACCTTGTTCGTCGCGGAACTCATGGCGTCATAATCCGCGCCTGCCGCAGTTCCGACCGCCTGATAAAATTTCTCATAAGGAATATTCATCAGCGCATAATCCGTCTCTTCGGCCGCCGGAAGCGCTCCGTTTTCACTGACCAGATCCGGTTCGCTCTCCGCTTCTTCAATCCCGTCAATGCTGATTTCCTGCAGTTCCAGATCATTTTCCAGAATCGTGGATAAAATATCCTCTTCTGAGCCGGACGTTTCCGCCTCATCCAGACTATTCTCCAAATTTTCCGTTTCAAGGACAGGTTCTTCCCTGATTTCCGAACTACCCTCGCCGGAAATAATTTCTTCCTGCAAAACCACAGACTCTTCGTTGGATTCCTGAACCGTTCCTGCCGTCACATTTTCCAGGCTGGGACTCTCTCCCACTACTTCATAATCGCTGTCTGCTTCCACAATGTCAGCCTCCGCCGCATAAAGCGGGACGGGAACAAGACTGACAATCATGGACGCTGCAACAATCACAGACAGAATTTTGTTTTTTGTACTGTGTTTCATAAGTTTCCTCCTCCTTCTTTTTTGTCATGCCGCTGCAGTTCACTCCGTGACCTGCGGCAGCGCTCTGCGATGCGATGCAGAAAATCCTTCCCCAAAAATTCTTTTCTGCAGTCCACATTCCCCAAATCTTTCTGCCATGCGCTGACAACCCATGACACTCTTGCGGGAAAATGTAACTCTCACATTGATTAGCCAATACTAACCATACTTTAATATAAAAGTTAGAACATACTAACTATCGTGCACAAAATAATCCGCATTTTCACTTCTCATAAACATCCCTGGATGCCAAACCAGGCAGAAATGAATCTGCAGACTTAGTTAGCACTTTCTAACTTTCAAAAATATAACACGTTTCCCGGAGATTGTCAATCGGATTTTTTAATCTGGTCGTATATTCAAGTTCCATTTTAAAACTAAACAGGGAAAATGAAAACTGCCGCTGTTGGAATGAACGTTCCTGCAGCGGCAGTTTTCATTTTCATCTGCATCAAAATTTAACCATAAACGATGATCATACCCGCATATCGGGCAGTACGATGTGCCAGCGGCGCCCGTTCAGAGCCGCCGTTACTTCTTCACTTCATCCATCGGCACAACCCTGACCACGCCCTTCTTCCACAGGATACGGGCGCACAGGATACTCAGCGGAATCATGACAAGCATCAGCCAGCTCGCCATACCTGCATTCGCGATGCCGAAAATCGTCAGCAGAGCCACCAGCACGGCCGGGAGCGCCACGGACAGCAGACGGTTCTTGACGTAGGTCTTTCCGCCGCCTTTTCCAAACAGGCTCAGCGCCATGCAGCCGAACAGCGCCGGCATGATATAGTTGGCCGCCGTCGCGACATACTCATTGTTCATCAGAGGCTGCAGAGGCACGATCAGCAGCAGACCAAGCGCCATGATGACGATCGTCACAATCGAGGATACCGCAGTCGCGATCAGCGCAATTGCGTCGCCTTCCGGCGTTCCCTGATCCACCTTCGCGAGCTTCTGCGCATTCAGCACACACGGCATTTTCAGGTTCATCAGATTGCCGGTCGCAAAGGTCAGATAACTTGAAGATCCGAGAATCGGCGTGTAGCCTCCGACCTCCGCGATCCCGGTCGGCACCATGATAATCAGAATCGTGACAAGCCCGGGGATCATCGTGGAAATGCTCGGGAAGCAGTGATAGACCGCGCAGGTAATGATCGGGACAAGCAGCATGTAAATGATAAAAGTGGTCAGCGTGACGCGTCCGAAATGGTGGGACCACTCCACATACGGGTCAAGCTGGACTTTGGATGACGGACTGTTTTTCTTAGCCATTGTATTTCCCCCTCCTTACATTATTTCGCGAAAAGCGATACCCACAGCACGCTCGAGCTCATCGAGACAATCAGTGCAATCGCCATTGTAAAGTTCCCCAGCCACGCCGCTTTCTGCGACGCGATTCCGCACAGCACCGTGACAATCAGACTTGTGACCAGCGTCAGCGTCGTCGGAAGATCCGTGAACATCATGATCGGAAGATAGACCGCGAACATCCCGAGGAAAAATACGCCCGAGAGGATCTGTCCCCAGTCGCTTGATCCGCTTGCCTTCATAAGGCCGGTCGAATATTTTTTTGCGAGGATCACAACCGCCAGCGGCTCAATCATGACGCCGATCGTCATGACGAGAATGATTGCCCCGAATACGTTCGCGTCGGAGGAAAGCACGCTTGACAGCGCGATCCCCATTCCGTCCGCCGTGTACTGCGAGGCCATGACTTCATAGGAAAGCGAGCCGATAACCGACAGACGCCACCACGGCCAGGCCGCCCCGAGCGTAACGCTCAGCGTGACAAATCCCAGAAGGACAGCGATACTCGGCACAATCGCCGAAGTGATGCTTGCCTTGATCACATTATTAATCGTTTCTTTTGTGATGCCAAGTTCCCGGCATCTTTTTGCCGCGCGCCTGGCGCTGATCACCGCGATGACCACAACGTAGATCAGTCCGATCGCGATCAGAATATACAGCAGCGGGCTTCCCGCCACAACGGAACCTTTTACCATATCTTCCTCTCCTTTTCCTTATGTTTTTTGTGATGCGCTTTTAACGGCGCACGTTCTCTTTTGCCGGAATTTTCTTTTGCTGCCCGGATCCTGGGCAGGATTGTAGAGTGCTGAGCGCCAGTGGCGCTCGTCCAGCACCGACCGCAACGGAGTGAAGACGCGAAGCACGGAACAATCCGTTTGGCATCTTTGGCCCCGATATCGTTTTATTTGTGCTCCTCCAGCCACCGCAGCGCCATCTGCACATAGGCTGCGCTGCCGCAGTACAGCACGGAATCGTCATACCTCACCTTCGGATGATGCTGACCGTAGAGATATCCTTCCTGCGTGTTTCCTGTCGTAAGGAACATGCTGACAGTCGGCACCTTATGGCTCACAAACGCGAAATCCTCGCTGCCGCCTCCCGCCTTGCCGCCGGACACGACAGCCAGATCGACCACTGCCGGCCCAAGCAGCTCCTTCATATACTTCATCAGATCCGCCGCCAGCTCCGGATTGATCATCATGCAGGGGCAGAAATCATAAAATTCCACTTCCGCCTCACAGCGCAGCGCCATGGCGACACCTTTTGTGATCTCCGTCATACGGGTTCGGATCAGCTCGCCGACTTTGTTGTCCGGATCCGTCGTCCGGATCGTGCCCCACATCTCCGCGGTGTCCGGGATGACATTCGACGCCTTGCCCGCCTCGAAATGTCCGGTCGTAAACACACCGAAATCATTTCCGTCAATCTCGCGGCTGTTAATCTCCTGCAATGCGAGATGAATATGGGCGGCCGCCGTGATCGGGTCGATCGACACATGCGGAGTGGAACCGTGACCGCCTTTTCCTTTTACTGTGATGTGATACTGCTCGCAGGAAGCCATTGAGATTCCTCCACCCGGCACCAGCAGCATGCCGGAAGGCATCGGCATTCCCGCCACTACATGAATCATCATCGCGGCGTCAACCTTCGGATTCTCCAGAAGTCCCGACGCAATCATATCCGGAGATCCCTGGAAAATTTCCTCCGCCGGCTGAAATTCCAGCTTAACCGTTCCTTCGATCTCATCTTCATGTTCTTTCAGCAGCTTTGCAGCTCCGAGCAGCATCGCCGTATGCATGTCATGGCCGCAACCGTGCATCTTCCCCTCGATTTCACTCTTATAGTCCACCTCTGCTTCCTCTCCGACCGGAAGCGCATCCATATCCGCGCGAAGCAGGATGGTCTTACCCGGTTTTTTCCCGCCTGCCAGAGCGATCACACCTGATTTCCCGCAGTCCTGCGGTTCATACCCCATAGCCGCAAGTTCCTTTTTTACCAAAGCTTTTGTGTTCTCCAAGTCAAACCCCACCTCCGGATGACGGTGAAGTTCCCTTCTGACTGACTGAAGATGCGGCTGCAGCGCCGACGCCTCTTTCAAAATATCCTGTACATTCATATTGTTCCCTCCTTCATAAGTTCGGTCCCTGCCTTTGAGACGACAGTTTCCTGCAACACAAAAAGTGTCTGAAAATATTCGGAAACTCCGCGCATTTTCAGACACTTTTTAGATTTACTGCCTCTGTCTGTAGACCTGTAAGATTCTCCGCAGCTGCGGATTGCTTCGTCGGTGCGCGTGCGCTTTCCAGAGTTTCGTCCGAAACCGGTCCTTTTGCCTGAGAGTTTTTGCCTGCCCCTTCGGCGCTGCATCCGCAGTCTCTCCCGGTTCCATCATCCGAATAATCACCGCCAGAATCAGGGATCCTGACGTATTCCTGTTCTATATTGTTTTTCAGTTCATCTCTTCGCCTGCAAAGGCCGAAGAATTTCTGTCTCTTCTGTTAAATTATATGCATTCGCTTATGCCTTGTCAATCACAGATTTTCATCAATCATACAAATGCTTCTACTAAATATTTTCCTTCAGTAAAAACTTCTTTTATCCCTGTGGTCTTTTCTTCATTGAAATTAAAAGTAAGCATATATCCCGTTTTCAGATGATAATATTTCAGGTAATCCACAAGCTGCTTTTCTCCTTTTGCATGATAAGCCTGACCTCTCCATATTTTCAGTTCGATTACAAACTGCTCTCCTCTGTAATCAACAATCACATCTGAACGGGTCGCTGTCCGGGTCTGCGGTTCAATATAGTA
This sequence comes from uncultured Lachnospiraceae bacterium, assembly GCA_947626965.1. Taxonomy (GTDB): domain Bacteria; phylum Bacillota; class Clostridia; order Lachnospirales; family Lachnospiraceae; genus Choladousia. The sequence continues at coordinate 11,436 of CANQUH010000015.1, read as the reverse complement.
ATTTCCTGTCCCATTGATAATCGGCCGCAAAAACATAAGAAAATATTTTCTGCCTTCTTCTTCGTGAAACCTCTCTGGATGGCTGCCATATAAACTGGTAAACTGAACAGTAAATCGTTCCAGCACCATCCGCATATTTAAACGGCCATTTTCAATAAACAGATTTTTATCCTGTATTGCTGATCTGTGCAGACTGTTGTTCTGAATTTCTGCAGAAGAAAGAAAATAATTATACAGCCGTATTTCAAAAATGCGGTTTGCGATTACGACAGTTCCTTCGCTTTCCTTAATAAATCCAAACATCTGCGCTGCAGAAATATCTTCCGCATCAGGATTATAAACAATGCTTTTTCCTGAAAACAGAAGATCATACAATCCATCCCCAAGCTCCGGATAATCAGTCAGTTTATTAATCAGCGACTCAAAAAGGCTGTTCTTTTCTGAAAGAAACAGACGGACAGATTCCAGAAATCCCTCCTTCGTCCATACGGTTTTCAAATCAGGATATCCGGCACTGATCAAAAGCCTTTCATCCATGATATTGCAGATCCGTGATACAAGATACGGATAACCCGACGTATACTCATAGAGCAATTCCGCTATCTGATCTGTGTCCATTCCGGTATGATAATCTTTTTCATAATCATCCAGCATACCCTTTATTCCGTCTTTGTCAAAGCTCATATCAATCAGAAAATCAGCCGCTATATTCCAGGGGCTGTTATCCCCGTGTCTCTGATTTGGCTCCGTCTGCCTGCTGATTTTCCCTTTTATATGTTTAATGTCATGAACTCCGGCCAGAATAACTGACCAGAATGTGGGAACATCTTTTAAAGTTCTCAGCAGGTAGTATCCTCTGAGCTGGGCAAGAAAATCTATAAAAACCTGATTATTGGAAGCACTGTCAACTTCATCAATCATCAGGATAACCGGCCTGGGAGATTGTCCGCACCAGCCGCTCAGATATGGAAACAGTTCAGACAACCTGCCTGAAACAGCATCTGCTTCTGCAAACCTTTCAAGCCCCTGAATAATATCCCCGGATACACAGGAGTTCCCCTCAACGGCTCTGAGCAGCGCTTTCACAAAAGCCCTTACGAACATCTGCTCACTCGCAAAATCCTCACTGCTAAGCATCTGAAAATCTGTATGAATCACCACATAATCATCCTGAAGGAATCTTTCCAGCGCACCCAAAGTAGTTGTCTTTCCATATTGGCGGGCACGGTTGATTGTAAAATAATCGCCGCGGTCAACCATACGCCGGATATCCCTGAGACGCTGTTCTATGTTCACCATATAATGAAATCGCGGACTGCAGGCCCCTGTAACATTAAAGCGTTTCGCCATAAAATAATACTTCCCTTCTCAGTTTCCCGGATCCCCGAAATCAAAGACCCTGCTGCAAGCAACGGGGTATCAATCTTGCAGCGCCCCAAGGGGCGGGGTATTTGGTCTCCACTCTGCTTCGGTCGGTGCTATTTTATCTTTACCTTTTGGACAGCGCTGTAGGCCCCTTTAATCTGTCCGTCCGCGGCCGCTTTGTACGCGCATATTTTTACATAAAGGGTTCCTTTTTTGAGTCCGCTGATTGTCCGGGAAGCGGTATCGGGCGACTTTATATTGTATGTTTTCACATTTTTTGTAAATTTCTTATCCGAAGCAGTCTTAATCAGATAACCTGACACAGAACCGGCTTTTTTCCAGGTCACTTTTGCTTTCCCGGCTTTCGGACTTGCTGCCTTAACGCCGGTCACTTTTTTGGGTTTTACGGTAAAACTGACATTCACAGATGCTCCCGTATATTTATCAGAAGCCGGACTGCTTATGGAAACGACCGCTTTTCCCGGTCCTTTGACCGTGATCACACCATCTTTGGAAACCTGAATGACGGAACTGTCGCTGGACTGCCAGACAAGACCGTTTCCATTCTCTATTGCCGCCTCCAGAGAAAACTTCTTGTCGCCGACAGTCAGCTTATAACTGCTCTGGGGAACCTTGATCTCTGTAGTGAGTTTTGAGGATGATTCTGTCGATGGTTCAGACTCTGTCTCAGGTTCAGGCTTTGTTTCAGTTTCGGGCTCTGTCCCAGGTTTGGACTCTGTCTCAGGCTCAGGCTTTGTCCCAGTTTCAGGTTTTGGCTCTGTCTCAGGTTCGGGTTTTGGTCCGTTATAAAATTCCAGCTCGAAGGTCGCGCCGGAGCCTGGCTGCTGGACAGCCTCATGTATTACCGCATCGTAGACAAAGGAAAGAGTCCTGTCGGATACCGTATAATGATCAGGTGTAATGGTATCTTCCGTGAAAACATTTTTCAGTTCATAATTCTCTGGAAGAAAAATCTTGACGTCATACTTTTTTCCAAGCGTTAAAGTCGGCGTCCATTCGGGAACAGCAGGGATGTTTTCTCCTATTGTTCCATTGACATAAGTATAGGGAACAGGATAATCGAAATAAACGGAATACAGCGTTCCCTCCTCAACATCAAACTTTACATCCCTTACATGTGCCCCGTCTTCAAAAACACTTGCTTTCAGTGAAGAAAAGAAATCCTTGTCATTAATGGGTTTTTCTGTCTGCGTATCGTAGACTTTCACCACCAGGAGAAGACACCCCGTAGCGCTGGCGCTTGCCGTGCCGCACCACAGCAGCGGGCACAGGATCAGTGCCGCAAGAAAAGAAAAAATTGTTCTGGATACGTACTTTTTCATAATGGTTCTCCTTTCATTTCAATGAACAACAGCCGTCCACTTTTTCTTTTTCTGCAGATAATAAACGATAAACAGCACCGCTGTCAACGTCCACGACACGGGATAATTCATCACGATCATCCGCACGGACGGACTGAACGGCACCGCAAAAAAAATCCACACGATACGCAGAAGACAGACGCCGAACATCGTCAGCAGCATCGGAATGATCACATCCCCCACTGCGCGCAGCGCACCGGAAAAAATCTCGACAAAGCTGAACACGACGTAGCACGGCACAATCACCATCATGATCTCTCCGCCGATCCGGATCACATCCGCGTCCTCCGTAAAAATCCGGAACATCGGCACGCGGAAGATCAGCAGAATCGCGCTGACTGCCACGGAAAAGATCTGATGCATGAGCAGACAGTCCCACACGCCTTTTTTCATCCGGTCATATTTGCCCGCGCCGTAATTCTGGCCGACAAATGTTGTGATCGAGATGCCAAAAGCTCCGTTGATCATCCAGAACACCGCGTCCAGCTTCGAGACTGTCGCCCAGGCTGCCGCCGTATCCGTTCCGTATACGTTGATCGCGGACTGTATGATGATATTGGAGAGACCGTACATCACCGACTGGAATCCTCCTGGAAGTCCGATAAACAGCTGCGATCTCAGCACGCTCCCGCGGAACAAAAATTTCCGCAGTTCCAGTTTGTAAATATCCTCCGATTTCATCAGCGCTCTCGTTACCAGAAACGCGCTGAACGCCTGAGAGATCACCGTCGCGATTGCCACGCCGGGCACTCCCAGTTTTAAGCCTGCCACCATAACCAGATCCAGCACAATATTCACCAGACAGCACGCGATCAGATAATACAGCGGCCGCTTCGAATCTCCAAGTGAACGCAGGATTCCGGAGCCTATATTATAAATGAATACAAAAACGATACCCGCAAAGTAAATCCTGAGGTACGCGGCAGAATCGGCCATCAGTTCTTCCGGTGTGTTCATCAGTCGCAGCATCATCGGGGCCAGACTGATCCCGAGCACCGTAAACAGTATGCCCCCCAGCACAGAAAACAGATAGGCCGTCTGGATGGATATGTTCAGATTCCTCTCGTCATTCGCTCCGTAATACTGGGAGACAATCACGCCCGCCCCCGCGGACAGCCCCGTAAAAAAGCCAACCACAAGGTTGACCACCTGACCGGAGGATCCTCCCACACTGGCGAGCGCCTCCTTGCCGACAAACCGCCCCACAATTACCATATCAACCGTGTTGTACAGCTGCTGAAAAAAAGTTCCCAGCAAAATGGGAAAGAAAAACGCAAGAAGCTGTTTCCAGATCACACCCTCCGTGATCCTGCCGCCGGCGCTTTTTGTGTGATTCATACGCATCCTCCTTCATATCTGACCGGACCCGCACATGCGGTATCCAGTATCCAAAGAATTCTGTCCTGTCTCTCTGGTAAACTCGCACGCATAAGAATACTATCCGATTACAGGCTGGCCGTCAAGAAAATTTATAACGAACGGCAAAAATATTTGCCAGTTCAGTTCGCTCTTTCCTCAAGAGATATAAAAAAGCAAAAAACACCGCTGCAAAGTAGAAGAATGAAATAGTAAAATTCAGACAGAAGGCTGAGTTCCCTCTGTCTGACTGCATAAAAACCGTGTCGGGCCTGATCTTCTCTGTGTGAGTGGCCGCGGCCGAATCAGGTACGGCGTACCAAAGATATTAATCTTTATCCCGCAAGGCATACACTTTCTCAAAATTTTTCCGAAGCAGCTGATTGCATTCCTGCTCCCCCTGTTTCCTCTCCTCCAGATCACGATCCATATACAATTCCAGCATTCCTTTTACGATCAGTGTATTCGATTTGCTGTAATAGACAGCATCATCATAAGACAGCATATCTTCATTCACCGCCCGTCTCAGCATCAGAAGATCGCGCTCCATGATATCGTTTGTAAACATCATCGTATAAAAATATGCCGGATCCTGTTCCGATCCTGTCATGGGAAACAGTTCAAAATACTCTTCCAGCGCTTCTGAAAATGTTGTGTTGTACTGTCCCCACAGAAGCCGATAATACAGATCCGGCCGCTCAAACGCATACTTGTTGAACAGCTGCCATCCTCTGATGTAGGATTCCAGCGGATCACTGCTGGAATCCATCAGTTTTCCGTATTCCGTCATATAATCGATAAAGAATCTTACCGCGCCGAGAATGATCAGATGTTCCAGGTTTTCAAAATGACGGTATAAAGCTGCGGGTGAACAGCCATTCTCCCCGGCAAACTCACGTACGGTGATTTCCGACGCCTCCTGCGTCTTTAATTTCTCATACATCGCCATAATCAGACGTTTTTTTGTTTTATTCCCTTTCTCATATCCAGCCATACTTCACCTACTGTATCGTTATAGAAAATTAGTTGCTGAATCAGTTCCAACATCTAAAAATACTATCCGATTATAAGCTGGACGTCAAGAAAATTCGTTCTTTTTCGATAATACACTCTCTTTACCCTTCACAAAATCAGTCCGGAATCGGCTTTTCCTCCTGCTCCCCCGCGCGGTCCGTTTCCCTGCCTGCTGCCTGGGTCTGCACATAACATCACCGCCGATAGCAAAAATACCACCGGCGGCTTCCTTTCGCCCATTTATTCTATATTTATATATCCTTCTGAACTAAACATCATCATACTATGCAGTTATCTTCCACGTCTGATCATGGAAAAAGAAATTTGGAATGACCGTGCAGAGCACCGTCGCGGCGATCGCCGGTATGACTCCGCCGCCAAAAACGGCCTTCCATGACGGAATCAGTTCAAATGCAAGGGCGGCCGCCAGTCCGCAGGTCACGCCAATTCTTCCGGCAGATACGCTCAGGCGCGAGCGAAAAGTCTCCGACTTCCTGTCGCGGCAGATCAGTCCTACCACAAACATCGGAATCAGAACACCTCCGCAAACTGTGTAGCCATAAGTGCCTAATGCATAAATAAAATCCCCGAATATACTGGAAACCAATGCCACAACCCCTGCCGCGAAGGTCGCGATTCTGGCATACCGGACACTCGTTTTCCCATCCAGTTTTCCTTCCGGATCCATGATGTCCGACACAATATTGGCAGCCGCGCAGTTCAGGTGGGTATCCGCGCAGGACATACAAGCCGCCAGCACACTTTCCGCCAGTATCACGCCGCAGAATGCCGGCATTTTGTTCAGGATCATCCATACCAGAGCCCTGTCGCCGGAATCCGTATACATAAGAGAGGCAATCCCGATTGTGATCATCAGAAAAACCAAGATGATGTTCATAAAAAATGTCACGCCATAAGCCTGTTTTGCCGTTTTCACATCTTTCGCGGCAAACGCGCGGTTCCAGAAAATCGGATTCGATATCGCTCCCACAAGGCCCGTCAGGAAACTGGTCGCGATGACAAATGGCTTTTCGACAAACAGATCCCACTTTGACGGATCCACTGCCATAATTCCTTCTTTCAGGAATCCAGGATCAAAATGAAAGGATTTAAGACCAAAATAAATGACGACGGCAGCAAAGATCATCTGCATGGTTCCATGTACCGCGTCTGCGTAGATGACTGCTTCCAGGCCTCCGCTGACCGTATAGAAGATAAAGACCACACCGCATATCAGGCAGGCCACCCAGTAATCAATGCCAAAAATCTGCTCCAGCACATAGGAAACGCCCATGATCTGCGCTCCCGGCCAGACTACGTTCGGCATCAGAGCGGCGATTCCTCCGACTCTCCGGATATATCGGTCTCCTCCAAACAGGTATCCTGAAACAAAGTGCGGCATACTCAGATATTTGAATCGTGCCAGATAAGGCGCCAGAAGATATCCCATAATGATACCTCCCAGAAACCCCTCGCCCAGCCACAGCCAGTAAGCGCTGATTCCTTCCATGGCTCCGCGTCCGGCCTGTCCGATAAAGTTGCCGGAACCGCTGAAAGAAGCCCAGGCGGTAAGAAACAGCAGTACAACTCCTGTCTTTTTTCCTCCGATAAAATAATCGTCGGCATCCGCCGCATTTCCCCTGGTACGGATCCCGATCACCGTACAAATCAACAAATCAGCAATCACCAGAACCGCAGCAAGCACAACATGAACGGTACTCACAAAACCGCCTCCCTTCTTATGAAAACGGATATGCCACGCTGCACATGACATATCCGCAAATGAAATCAGTTCTTTTTCTTATCGGCCAGTTTCTGCGAATAGCGGTAAGTGACCACCGCCGTAATTACGCCCAGTACACCGCATGCAATCGTATAAAACCAGATATAATCGTATCCTGTGTTGCCGTTCGCATCCAGCCAGGAACCGGCCAGCTTCGCGAAATATACATCCGGAAGATAACAGAGCATGGAAATAATACCGGTAGAAACGCCCGTGAGATGAAGCGGGATGCCGACCTCTCCAAGCATCGCAAAGTAGATTCCTCTCATACCGGAATATACAATCGCAAAGGCAAAGGATACCGCGATACACAGGACAACAACGCTCTTTGTGAAAATCAGGGCTGCACAGAGAATCGTCGCTATAAACAGGTAAATGCCCAGTGTCTTTGATTTGTTTCCAATTTTATCTGAAATAAATCCGATCGCGAATGTCATAAGCGCCGCAATGATATAGTTTCGAAGGATCGCAAATACACTCGCCTGGGTAGCCGAAATTCCCAGAACATTCACCGTATACGCACCAAGATACCCGTTTCCCGCGGAAGTGAAGGAAAAACAGAAGAAGATCAGGGCAGAGATCAGCCAGGTTCCCGGCATCTTCAAAACAGTGACCACATTGCCGATGCTGAACTCTGCCTGCGCGGCCGACTCATCCTCCTCCGCACCCACAACATCATCCGGCAGGAAGAAGAACAGCAGAATTGAGAACAGGAAAAACAGACCTCCGTTGATAAACAGCAGCATTCTCCACTGCTGACCGATCAGCTGCGGATCGATCTCTCCGCCGGAAAGCACCGCCCTGCTCAGCAGACCTACGCCGACAAATCCAATCAGCGTGCCAAAAATACCTCTTACAAATTCTGAAGTGGAGAACATGCGTCCCTGTTCCTCAGAATTTCCCATCTTACGGGTAAGTTTCAGGTAAGCGGACCAGATCATAAAACTGGTGCCCACTCCGTACAGAATATGTATAATCACAATAGACATCTTTCCAGGCACCATTCCGAACCAGAAGGAACAAAGCCCCATCAGGACGCCTCCCAGGATCAGCAGCCACTTTTCACGGAATTTATCTGCGAGAATCCCGCCAAACGGATACCCGATCATGGATACCACGCCGAACGCAAGTCCAAAATCACCGATAAATTCATTCACCTCGGACGCCGGAACAATCGGCTTGTACTGAGTAAATAAAATACACATCTGATCATAATAGCTGTAGCGCAAAAACGGTACATATACCATCACCCCTGCCATCAGGGCGCAAAGCGCAACAATCCCCCATCGTTTACTGCCGCTGATTTTCATACGCTTCTCCTTTCTTATCAAACGCTCATACCTGCATTGCGTGCCCCTATTCACAGACTGAGCCTCTCTTTTGTTTTATGCGCAGGAGGAAAAACCGCCTCCTGCTCGATTCTCTTATATTTCATCTGTAAATTACATTGCCCAGATTCCTCAGAAGCAGCCGGTTGCATGTCTCCTCCCCCTGCTTCCTTTCCTCCCGGCTGCACCCCATATACATTTCCAGCATTCCTTTTACAAGCAGTGTGTTGGAGCTGCTGAAATAAACCGCGTCCTCATAGGACAGCATACCGTAATTGACCGCCCGCCTCAGCACCAGAAAATCTCTTTCCCTGATATCGCTTGTAAACAGCAGCGTGTAAAAGTAAGCCGGATACTGCTCTGACCCTTTCGTGGGAAACAATTCAAAATATTCTGCCAGCGCGTCGGAGAGATCTTTATTATAATGTCCCCACAGAAGCCGATAATACAGATCCGGTCTTTCAAACGCATACCGGTTGAATAACTGCCAGCCTTTCACATAGGACTCCAGCAGCTTTCCGCCGGAGTCCATCAGGCGCCCGTATTCCGTCATATAATCCATGAAAAATTTTACCGATCCAAGGATGATCAGATATTCCAGACTTTCAAAATGCCTGTATAAAGCTGCCGGAGAACAGTTATTCTCTTTTGCGAATTCCCGCACGGTAATCTCCGAAGCCTCCTGCTCCTTCAGCCTGCCATACATTGACAGGATCAGACGCCGTTTTGTTTGATTTCCTTTCATACTGTCCGTCAGATAAGTTTCCGCCCCGTTTTTTCCAGCGCCGCTTTTGCTCTGCCCAGAGCGTCCTCGTCCACTGCGGGAGGATTGCTGTCATACCTGCTCAGCAGCCGTGCCATTTCCTTATCTATGCTTTCTTTGAAATAATCAGCGCCCTTTGCGTTGCGGGACCCTACGCGCGGAGCATACAGATCTGTAAAGTTATCCAGCGTATAATCGGAATCAACGAAGCTTCCGTCATGGCCAATCTCCTTGATCTCATCCAGGTTCAGCGTCTCTTCATTCACCTCAATAGGCGTGAACGAGGCCTTCACCTGACGGATAATCTCAAAATCAATGATCATCTTCTCAAAAGAAGTAGCGTTGACACTGTCCATGACGCCGCCGGCTTCCATAACCAGATTGATCCCATGGCGGTATGCGGAAGAAAAGGTCAGCATGGACTCATATCCGGCCTGGCAATTGATCACCGGCGCGTCGGTCTGGCATCCTCCGCCTCTGGAAGGAAGTCCGTAAAATTTCGCCATATCAGCCGCAAACCCCTGCATCAGCGTTCCTTCCGGGGCAGCGCAGGCAAATGTAATGCCCCCTCGCATATCAGCCGCAGTCGACTGGATCCCGAAAACAACCGGCGTTCCCGGACGTATCATCTGCGCCAGAACAATACCCGCAAGATCTTCCGCCGTGCCGCTGGCAAGCGTTCCCGCCATGGAGAGGGAACCCGTAGCCCCCAGCATGGTGGCCGGGCAGAGAATCGCAGGCTGTCCGTACTCAGCGAGAAGCATCAGGCAGTCCAGTATTCTTCCATCCAGAGCCAGCGGAGAAACCGTATTGATCAGCGCGATCATTCTTGGTTTTTCCAGAAGAGCTTCCCTGCCGCCAAAAAACTCACAGGCTGCTTCCATGATCCGTTCCATCTCTTCTTTAAATCCCGTGGGAAGCATAATCGCCTTATCGGAGTATTTCAGCGTCGTATAAAACATCTCCATTGCCGCAATCTCTTCCGGAACATCGTTCGGCTGGATCATAATGCCGCCATTGATGGAGTAATCCTCATTCTCATGAACCAGTTTCAGACATTTAATATAATCTTCCAAGGTTCCATAACGGCGCGTGCCATCCCACTCATCGATGAAAGCGCATCCATACGTAGGGGCCGGATTTACATGATCGCCGCCGATCACCATGTCATACTTTGGATTTCGGGCATAAATGGTAAATGACTCAGGCGCCATCTTTACCCAGTGCATCACCTGTTCTTCTGTGAAAAACGCAGTTTCCCCCTCTACCTTAATGCCATTCTTTTTCAGTATTCCAATGGCTTTCTCATTGTAAATCCTCACACCTACATCCCGCATGATCTCCATGGCCGCGTTATGAATCATCTGTTCTCTTGACATATTCGTTCCTCCTGTTTTTATTTTAAATTTCTTATCTCATTCTTATCTGTTTCTGGCACCCAGCTTCAGTACATCCCGCAGATAGCGCACGCTCTCCTCGCATGCCTGAAGTTCTCTCTTCCGCGCTTCTTCAATCGGCTCGTCAAGACTCTTAAAAGCAATCTCATTTTCAAATATGATTTTATCCATGGAAGACTTCTCACGAATCTGTGCAACCATTGCGGGACAATCCATGGAACCCTGTCCGTGCGGCGCGCCGATATCGTGTACCCCAAGCGGATCAACGACAATGATGTCGTCGCTGAAATGACAGCAGTACGCTCTGGGAAGCATCCGTTCCATCGCATAATAAGGATTTTCGATTACCTGCAGCGGATTCATCGTGTCCACGCAGGTCCCGATCAGCGGATGATTCAGCTTTTCGACAATCCAGAGGATTTCATCGGCAAACGTGTCCGTATGATTTTCAATGGCAACCTGCATGCCGTATTCCTCGATCAGTGGAATCGCCGCCTTAAATTCGTCATAACGATCCGCCATCTGGCGCATGACATCCGGATGCATGCAGGAACCATACAGCTCTCTGGGCCGGATTATATCCAGACTGAACTTAACCAGCTCGGCACCCAGTTCATGTCCGATCTTCAGAGCCTCCTGCACTGTGCAGTTCACCCGGGAATCACTGCCCGCATGAAACGAAGAATTAAATTCCAGGAACAATCCGTGTTCCTTCGCGGCCTGTGCGACTTTTCTCAGGTTCTCCTCCGAGAATGGTTCCTCCTTTGCAGTCGTCAGAAGATCTACTTTTGTGATCTGCAGGCCGTCAAGCTCCCATTCCACAGCCCTGTCCATCAGTTCATACAGGGACATAGTCTGCTCAAAATAATAATCCTTGCCGAATCCCCAGCTTTCTCCCAGTCCGAAGAAATGCAGGGTATACGTATGCATTCCAAGTCTGAGAGGTCTGTTTTTATCTGCCATTTTTATTTCTCCTAGTATAATAATGATGTAGTCAAGAATGACTACTGGTTAATAGTTACAAAGTCCAATCTAAAACATCTAATAG
>CANQUH010000014.1 GCA_947626965.1 uncultured Lachnospiraceae bacterium | reverse complement strand
CATAACAAGAACCCTGCAAAGCCTTTATTCACAGGCAATGCAGGGACTTTCTGGCATCAAAACTGTAAAACTCAGGTCAGTCTTCTGACACGAAAACTGTCCAACTGGTATGTCAGAAGAAAAAATGCATCATAATGGCAAATTTTTGTAGATTTTGCTCAGAAAAATTGTTATAATAACGTCAGAATCACAGATTCTGCAGGACAAATTTATATGACCGAGGAGAAGAATAAGATGAAAAGAGTTCTTTTGAAACTGAGCGGGGAAGCGCTGGCAGGCAGCCGGAAGACAGGGTTTGATGAACCGACTGTCATGCAGGTGGCAGAGCAGGTGAAAGTACTTGCAGATCAGGGAATCGAGATTGGAATCGTGATCGGAGGCGGCAACTTCTGGAGAGGACGTTCCAGCAACAATATCGAGCGCTCAAAGGCGGACCAGATCGGTATGCTCGCGACGGTTATGAACTGCATTTATGTCTCGGAAATTTTCCGCGCAGCCGGTATGCAGACACAGGTGATGACGCCCTTTGTGTGCGGCTCGTTTACAGAGCTGTTTTCCCTTGACAGAGTAAATGCCTGCTTTAAGGAAGGAAAGGTTCTGTTCTTTGCCGGAGGAACGGGGCATCCTTATTTTTCGACCGACACGGCTACCGTTCTGAGGGCCGTTGAGATAGGAGCGGATGTCATTCTTCTGGCGAAATCCGTGGACGGCGTCTATGACGGAGATCCAAAGGACAATCCGGACGCAAAGAAATACGAGGAGGTTTCGATCCAGGAAGTCATAGACAAAAAACTCCAGGTGGTGGATATGACTGCGTCGATCATGTGCATGGAGCAGAAGATGCCAATGCTTGTATTTGCCCTGAATGAGAAAAACAGTATCGTGAATGCAGTGAGCGGACGCCTGAACGGCACCCGCGTCACAGTGGTGTAATGGGAGGACAAAATGGACGAGAGAATCAAAGCTTTTGAAGAAAAAATGACAAAAACCTACAATAATCTGCTTGGCGAGTTTGCGACTGTCCGCGCAGGCCGTGCGAATCCGAACGTTCTGAACAAGATCCGCGTGGATTACTACGGAACTCCGACTCCGATTCAGCAGGTCGGCAACGTGACGGTGCCGGAGCCGAGAATCCTTCAGATCCAGCCGTGGGAAGCGAGCATGGTGAAAAAGATTGAGAAGGCGATTCTCACATCAGACCTTGGAATCAATCCGTCTAACGACGGCAGGATCATCCGCCTTGTATTTCCGGAGCTGACGGAAGAGCGCAGAAAGGATCTGGTGAAGGATGTCCGCAAAAAAGGCGAGGCAGGCAAGGTGGCGGTTCGGAATATCCGGCGCGACGCGAACGACTATCTGAAAAAGCTCGGCAAGACGGACGTTTCGGAGGACGTGATAAAAGATCTCGAGGACGAAGTTCAGAAGATGACTGATAAATTTATCAAGGAGATCGACAAGGCAGTCGATGAAAAATCAAAGGAGATCCTCACGGTATAGGAGGAGAACCGGGTAAATATTTCCGCTGATACGCGAAGGACAGAAAAGGGCATTGTGCAGACAATGCCCTTAGTGCGAGTCTTGAATTTGAAAACGGGAGGATGTGCTTATGGTAATTCCGCAGCATGTTGCAATCATTCTGGATGGAAACGGGCGATGGGCAAAAAGCAAGGGAATGCCGCGCAATTATGGGCATGTAAAAGGAGCGCAGAACCTGGAAGTAATCTGTGAAGACGCCTGGAATATGGGAATCAAATACCTCACGGTTTATCTGTTCTCGACGGAAAACTGGAAACGCTCAAAGGATGAGGTGGACGCGCTGATGCGTCTTTTCCGAAGATATACCAAAACCTGCATCAAGACGGCGAGCGACAACAATATGAAAGTCCGCGTGCTCGGGGAGCCTTCGGCTCTGGCGCCAGATCTGCAGGAGAGTCTGAGAAATCTTGTGGAGTCGTCAAAAGAAAATACCGGACTGAATTTTCAGATCGCGATCAACTACGGAAGCAGGGATGAGATTGTGCGCGCCATCCGCCGTCTTTCGGCGGACTGTGTGGAAGGAAAAATCAGTCCCCCGGAGATCACGGAGGAAATTTTTGCCGGTTATCTTGATACGGCGGAGATTCCTGATCCGGATCTGCTGATCCGTACGAGCGGAGAACTGCGTCTGTCCAACTATCTGATGTGGCAGCTCGCCTACACGGAATTTTACTTTACGGAGGTTCCGTGGCCCGCTTTTACAAAAGACGATCTGATGAAGGCAATCGAGAAGTACAACAGCAGGGAAAGACGTTACGGCGGCATCAAGGAGGACAGTTAGAGCAGAGATCAGCGGCAGGTTTGAATTATGAAACAAAACAGGAAATTGAAGGAAGGGAAGGAGATTTGTCATGTTCTGGACAAGACTGGGAAGCGGAATTGTTCTGGTAGCGGCAGCGCTTATCACGATCATAAGCGGGGGACCGGTGCTTGCGGCGACGCTTCTTGTTGTATCGCTGATCGGAATCCATGAGCTGTACCGGGTATTCCAGGTGGAAGACAAAGGGATTCCGCTGCTCTCCGGAGCCGGTTATCTGGGGACGGCCGTCTATTATGCATTGTTATTCTGGCGGCCTCAGACATATACTATGATGGTGCTGACGGGAACGCTCATTGTCATTATGGCAGTCTATGTATTTTCATATCCGCGTTATCACGCCAGGCAGGTGACGGCCGCTTTTTTCAGTATGGTATACGCGGCCGTGATGCTTTCAAATATTTATCTGCTCAGGATTCTTGATCACGGCGTTTATCTGGTCTGGCTTGTTTTTTTTGCCTCCTGGGGATGCGATACCTGTGCATACTGTGTTGGAAAGCTGATCGGAAAACACAAAATGACGCCGAAACTGAGTCCGAAGAAATCTGTGGAAGGGGCAGTGGGCGGCGTTTTGGGGTCGGCGCTTCTCGGCGCAGTCTACGGCGCTGCAGTCAGAGGTCATGCGGCGGCAGATGGAAATCTTGTGCTGAGCTTTGCCGTGATCTGTGCAGCCGGCGGACTTCTCTCCATGATCGGGGATCTTGCAGCCTCAGCGATCAAAAGAAATTATGATATAAAAGATTACGGCACCCTGATTCCGGGGCATGGAGGCATCATGGACCGTTTTGACAGCGTGATCTTCATAGCGCCGGTGATCTACTACCTGGCTTTGTATCTGCTGTAAAGAGGAGGAATACAATGAAGACAATTTCAATACTGGGATCTACCGGTTCGATCGGAACCCAGACGTTGGAGATTGTGAGAAGAAATAAAGATCTGAAAGTGGCGGCCGTAAGCGCAGGCCGGAACATCCGTCTGCTGGAACAGCAGATCCGGGAATTTGGCCCGCGTCTGGCAGCCGTGTGGTCGGAAGAAGACGCAAGAGAACTCAGGACGGCAGTGTCAGATCTTGACGTGGAAATTCTGTGCGGGATGGAAGGACTTGAGGCGGCTGCCGCGTGCCCGGAATCGGAGCTTCTTGTGACGGCAATCGTCGGAATGATCGGACTTGTTCCGACAGTGACCGCAATCCGCGCGGGAAAGGACATTGCGCTCGCAAATAAAGAAACGCTGGTGACGGCAGGCCATATCATCATGCCTCTTGCAAAAGAGTGCGGAGTGAAAATTCTGCCGGTGGACAGCGAACACAGCGCAATTTTTCAGTCTCTGAACGGCGAGAACCGTTCTCAGATCGCAAAACTGCTGCTGACTGCTTCAGGAGGTCCGTTCCGCGGAAAAAAGAGAGAAGATCTGGAAAAAATGCATGTCGAGGATGCGCTCCGCCATCCAAACTGGAATATGGGACAAAAGATTACCATCGACTCCGCCACGCTGGTGAACAAAGGACTTGAGATTATGGAGGCACGGTGGCTTTTTGATGTGGAGCTGGACCAGATTCAGGTGGTTGTTCAGCCGCAGAGTGTGATTCATTCCATGGTAGAATTTACGGACGGCGCTGTGATCGCCCAGCTTGGGACTCCTGACATGAAGCTGCCGATCCAGTATGCCCTGTATTATCCCGAGCGGAGATATCTGGCGGGAGACCGTCTTGATTTTGCAAAACTGGGAAGTATTACCTTTGAAGAACCCGATATGGAAACGTTCTCCGGACTTTCCTATGCGTTCGAGGCCGCACGTGCCGGCGGTTCCATGCCGACCGTGTTCAATGCTGCAAATGAGCGTGCGGTGAGCAAATTTCTGCACAGGGAAATCGGCTTTACGGACATATACCGAATCATCCGGGAATGTATGGACGCGCATCGGGTGATTGCTGCTCCTGACATCCGCCAGATTCTGGAAGTGGAGCAGAGTGTTTATGATATGATTGAAAGCAGGTGGTAACTTGAATATAATCGTTGCGCTGCTGGTGTTCAGCGTAATTATAATCGTGCATGAGTTCGGACATTTCCTTTTCGCAAAGATGAACAGGATTACCGTGGTGGAATTTTCCCTGGGGATGGGGCCGAGGCTTCTGAGCTTTACAAAGGGCGGAACCCGGTATTCATGGAAGCTGCTGCCGTTTGGCGGGTCCTGCATGATGCTCGGGGAAGACGGAGAGGAAGAAGGAGAAGGAACCTTCGGAAGCGCTTCCGTCTGGGCGCGCATCCTGGTGGTTGCCGCCGGACCGCTGTTTAACTTTATCCTTGCGTTTGTGCTGTCGATTTTTATTGTGGGCAGCATAGGATATGACGCCCCTGTTCTTCCGGGAGTTTCCGAGGGCTCTCCCGCACAGGCAGGAGGACTGCAGAAGGGCGACAGACTCATCCGCATGAACGGAAAGCGCATACGGCTGTACCGCCAGATTTCCAATTACGTCATGTTTCATCAGGAAGAGTTCCGCCAGGGACAGCCTGTCCGCTTTGAATATGAGCGTGAGGGGCAGATTTATGATACGACAATCGTTCCGGAAATCATGGACGGAGCCTACCGCTTTGGAATCCCGGGAAGCAGCTACCGGGCGCGGACCGGTCCCCTTGATACGCTCCGGTACAGCGCATATGAGGTATATTACTGGATTGACGTCACGCTGCAGAGTCTTGGAATGCTTGTACACGGCAGCGTAAGTCTTGACGACATGTCAGGTCCTGTGGGCGTGGTGGATATGATCGGTGAAACGTATGAGGAGAGCCGGTCCTCCGGTCTTTTCTATATCTGGCTGAACATGCTGAACATAGCCATACTGCTTACGGCGAATCTGGGTGTCATGAACCTGCTTCCGATTCCGGCTCTCGACGGAGGACGCCTTGTCTTCCTGTTTCTGGAGGCCATAAGACGGAAAAAGGTGGATCCGGAGATGGAAGCCAGAATTCACTTCGCCGGATTGATCCTTTTAATGCTTTTAATGGTTGTTATCATGTTTAATGATGTGAAAAAAATCCTTTTTTAGTTGACAGAATCACAAAATAATGATATATAATAATTATAGTTTTATAAGTTCTATATAAGGAGACAGGATATGGGACAGGACGACAAAATGAAAGCACTGGAAGCTGCTCTCGCACAGATTGAGAGGCAGTTTGGCAAAGGTTCCGTGATGAAGCTCGGAGCGGAAGCAAGTATGAATGTGGAAACCGTTCCCACGGGTTCGCTGAGTCTTGATATAGCGCTTGGCCTTGGAGGAATTCCCAAGGGGCGTATTGTGGAAATCTATGGTCCGGAGTCGAGCGGCAAGACGACGGTTGCGCTGCACATGGTAGCCGAGGTGCAAAAGCGCGGAGGTATTGCAGGCTTTATCGACGCGGAACATGCGCTTGACCCGGTTTATGCGAAAAATATCGGCGTTGATATCGACAATCTCTATATTTCCCAGCCGGATAACGGGGAGCAGGCGCTTGAGATCACGGAGACGATGGTCCGCTCCGGAGCGATTGATATCATTATTGTGGACTCTGTAGCGGCTCTCGTTCCGAAGGCCGAAATTGACGGGGATATGGGCGACAGCCATGTCGGTCTGCATGCGAGGCTGATGTCGCAGGCTCTCCGAAAGCTGACCGGCGTGATCAGCAAGTCAAACTGCAGCGTGATCTTTATCAATCAGCTCAGGGAAAAGGTCGGCGTCATGTTCGGCAATCCGGAGACGACGACGGGCGGCCGTGCGCTGAAGTTCTATTCCTCGATCCGCATGGATGTCAGAAGGACGGAAGCCCTGAAGCAGAGCGGCGAGGTGATCGGCAACAGGACAAGAGTCAAGGTAGTAAAAAATAAAATTGCTCCGCCGTTCAAGGAGGCGGAATTTGATATCATGTTCGGGAAAGGAATCTCCCGTGAGGGGGATATTCTCGATCTGGCCGCGGTCAACAATATCATCAACAAGAGCGGCGCGTGGTACGGATATGAGGGAAACAAGATCGGACAGGGCAGGGAAAATGCAAAGATTTATCTCCGGGAACATCCGGAGATGATGGAAGAAGTGGAAATGAAAGTCCGGCAGAAATATGGCCTGATTTCTTCCGGGGAGGAATCCGCAAAGAAGGAGGAATCCGAGTCAAAGGGTTCCGGCAGAAAGTCTGGAAAGACGGGCGGCGCCAAGGCGCCGGATGAGGCTGCCGTACAGCTTCCGGCGGACGATCTTGAGGAGGATCTTTTTGCGCAGCTCGAAGAAGAAGATACCGATATGGAGTAGATGACGGATGATGCATCGGATCACAAGTCTTGAGTCAGTTTCAGCCACACGATATCTGATTCATCTGGAAGGAGGGGAATTTTTTCCCCTGAATAAAACCGAAGTGGAGCACTATGGCATCCGCGGAGGCGCTTTTCTGGAGGAGGAAGCTTACTGTGAGATCATGGAGGAGCTTCTTCCCAAAAAGGTGTGCCAGAGGGCAATGTATTTTCTTTTGAAAATGGACCGTACGGAATTTCAGCTTCGCAAAAAGCTCAGAGATTCCATGTTTCCGGAATTTCTCGTTGACTATGCGATCGATTATGTAAAGGGATTCCACTACATTGACGATGTGCGCTATGCGGCCGCTTACATCGATTACCGCAAGGACAGCCGGAGCCGGCTGCAGCTGGTGAGCGAGCTGAAGAGCAGGGGAGTTTCCCGTGAAGATATTGAAAAGGCGTTCGAACAGGTCGACGTTCCTGACGAGGAGGAACAGATCCGCTACTGGCAGCAGAAGAAACGCTATCATCCGGAAGAAGCGGACCAGAAGACGAGGGAGAAGTTTTATCAGTTTCTCATGAGAAAGGGATTTTCCCTGTCTGCGATCCGGAAAGTGCTGGACTGACATGTCAGGCTGAAAATTTACTATTGACAAAATCTGTTTTCAATGATAAGGTAGGAACAATTGAATTTTTGATAAATGCGTTGAAGGGGAATAGTACTTCAGTCGGTTTTTTCAGAGAGATATCGGATGGTGTGAGATATTAAAAACGGCTGCGGGAACTCGCCCCGGAGCGGCTGCCCCAAATTATGTCTCATATTGATGTGACAGAAGAGTAGGCGCAGACGGTTCCCACCGTTATATGGGAAGGATATCAGGAAGCGTGTCAGACGTGGTCCGGTGTATCTGAGAGTGTGTGAGTATTCATGAATAAGAGTGGTACCGCGAAAGATTTAGTGTATCTTCCGTCTCTTTGGCTTTTGCCATAGGAGGCGGTTTTTTATGTCACAGGAAATTTCAGCTATTCAGCTATTTAAAACAGAAAAGGAGAAGATGAAAAATGATGAATTACAGGAAATACACAAGACAGTATTTTATGCCTCCGGTCCGCAGCATGAAATGGACGGAGAAAGAATACGTTGACCATGCTCCGGTCTGGTGCAGCGTTGACCTGCGCGACGGAAATCAGGCGCTTGTGGTTCCGATGTCCCTGGAGCAGAAAATCAATTTCTTCAAGCTTCTCGTCAAGATTGGATTCAAAGAGATTGAAGTAGGTTTTCCGGCGGCCTCCGATACAGAATATCAGTTTCTGCGTGCTTTGATCGAGCAGAATCTGATTCCGGACGACGTGACCATCCAGGTGCTCACACAGGCGCGCGATCATATCATCCGCAAGACGTTTGAGGCGCTCAAGGGAGCAAAAAATGCGATCGTTCACGTATACAATTCTACTTCTCTTGCACAGCGTGAGCAGGTATTCCGCAAATCCAAAGAGGAGATTCTTCAGATTGCCGTGGATGGGGCAAAGCTTTTAAAAGAACTGTCAGAGGAGGCTCACGCAAAGTATCGGTTTGAGTACAGCCCGGAGAGCTTTACCGGGACAGAAGTTGACTATGCGGTGGAAGTGTGCAACGCAGTGCTTGACGTATGGCAGCCGACCGCGGACAGGAAAGCGATCATCAATCTTCCGAGTACGGTGCAGATGTCGATGCCGCATGTGTATGCGAGCCAGATCGAGTACGTAAACGATAACCTGAAATACCGTGAAAATGTTGTGCTCTCTCTTCATCCGCATAACGACCGCGGCTGCGGAATCTCTGATGCGGAGATGGGACTTCTGGCAGGAGCAGACCGCATTGAAGGTACTCTGTTTGGAAATGGGGAGCGTACCGGAAACGTGGATATTGTCACTCTGGCAATGAACATGTATGCGCAGGGAGTCGATCCGGAACTTGACTTTACAGACATGACGGGTGTGTCGGAATCCTACGAGAGCTACACGGGCATGAAAGTGGACGAGAGAAGCCCGTACAGCGGCGCGCTCGTGTTTGCCGCCTTTTCCGGTTCTCATCAGGACGCGATCGCAAAGGGAATGAAATACCGTGAGGAGAATCACAGTGAACTCTGGACAGTGCCGTATCTGCCGATCGATCCGACCGATATCGGAAGATCCTACGACGCGGATGTCATCCGGATCAACAGCCAGTCCGGCAAGGGCGGTGTGGGTTATATCCTTGAGCAGCACTATGGCCTGAAGCTTCCGAAGAAGATGCGTGAGGCGATGGGCTATATTGCGAAGGATGCCTCCGACCTGCGCCAGAAGGAGCTTTCTCCGGACGAAATTTTCCAGCTGTTCAAGGAAAAATTCGAGAATATTACGGTACCGTACAGGATCGACGAGGTACATTTCAAACAGCATAATGGAATTATCGCAGAGGTAACCGCTACGTACAATGAGAAGAAGAGCGTTATTGTTGCCTCCGGAAATGGCCGTCTGAATGCAGTCAGCAATGCGATGAAGCGTCATTTCCGTCTGGAATATGATCTTGTGACATATGAGGAACATGCGCTTGAACAGAGCTCCAGCTCCCGTGCGATCGCGTATGTCGGAATCCGTGACAAAAACGGCAAGATCCATTGGGGCGCGGGTCTCGATGTGGATATTATCCGTGCATCCATTGATGCGCTTCTGACCGCGATCAATCATATGTCCGAGTCTCATGCAGGACAGGCATAAATCAGGGATAAAACGAAAGAAAGGCCTCTGCTGAAAACAGCGGGGCCTTTGTTCTCTCACAAGAAATTTCGCCCTGTGAGAGAAAAAGCCTCCGGCTGGATGCACAGCTCGCAGAGATTGTTCTGGATTGTTTCCTGATATTACAAAATTATTAACTAAATATTAAAATATGACAACATATTTTTACATTGTTGTAAAAAACCAAATCATTGCATTTGTGCAAAATGTCAGGACAATAATTTTTATATAGAAAATATATACAAAATTAAATAGAATAAATTAAATAAATTTATATGTTATTTACAGTAACAAGGACAGATATTTGACTGCTCAAATAAAATATTACAAAACTGTAAACCAAGTATTGACAGGGAGAACCGCTATTATATATAATATAGATACGCTGCAGAAAAAGAAATTGGATAAGAGACAGTTTGATGTGACATATACATGAAACAGGAGTGCAGGATGGGGCTGAGGAAAAGAAAAAAAGAGACGTTTCCTGGTTTTTTACAGCGTGTCATCAGATATTATCTCAGGGATATCTTTCTGATTTTTTCAGGTATCGCTATGGTTGGAGCAGTAGCGTTCGCAGTTTCCGGATACCGGACCGGGAACAGGGGGAAAGTGTACGCAGTAAATACAAGATCAGGAGAAAACGGATTTCAGGAAAATTTTCAGACCGGTCTGATGGGGGTTGTAAACAGTATAATCGAT
This sequence comes from uncultured Lachnospiraceae bacterium, assembly GCA_947626965.1. Lineage (GTDB taxonomy): Bacteria > Bacillota > Clostridia > Lachnospirales > Lachnospiraceae > Choladousia. Next base: position 31,457 of record CANQUH010000014.1, on the reverse strand, counting down.
ATGGAAGACTACTCAAGGAATATCAGTATTTATCATGTAACCGATGACGGTAGCGAGGTACTGGCAGGTTTTGAGGGAGTTCCAAAACTTTTATTCCATCAGGCGATGATGGAGCAGGGGACGAAAAAGGTCTCCGAGGTAGGATATTATGCTGTGAAGATAGTGGAGGCCAGCCGTATATCTCCGGATGATTACAACACGCTGCTCCGGCTTGTGGAGGCGGAAGCGACTGGAGGAGACGTTACAAGCAAGATGATTGTCGCCGGAGTTGTTTTAAACCGTGTGGCAGACCCGCGTTTTCCGGATACGATCTCGGATGTCATCTGGCAGAAAGTGGGGGGAACCGCACAGTTTCAGCCGACTCAGGATGGCAGAATTTATAACTGCGTTGTTACGGAATCTACAATAGAGGCTGTCGACCGTGTACTTGCGGGCGAGGACTGTTCGCAGGGAGCGCTTTTTTTCCTGGCGAGAACTTCTTCGGAAGCGTCAAGCGCGGCCTGGTTTGACAGTTCTCTCGTGAAGCTGTTTGAGTACGGAGGCCATGAATACTACACATTCGCAGAGTAATTCCTGGATTGAATTGGTGTGATGAGATCGGGCAGAAGGCGGTTTTTCCTGCTGCCCGCCCGAGCGGCCCGCATGCTGCGTCAGCAGCTGATCTCCATATGCGGGTCTGCGCATAAAATCATGGCGGCAGCGGATGAAACCTGCCGCTGTAAAGGACAGAAAGAAAAGGGTGGATAGAATGGATATCATGTACAAAAGTACAAGAAACGCACAGAATCGGGTGACAGCATCCCGGGCGGTTTTAAACGGTCTGGCCGAGGACGGAGGATTATATGTTCCGGAGCAGATTCCTTCGCTGGACATTCCGCTTTCAAAACTCGCGGATATGACTTATCAGGAGACGGCGCTTGCGGTCATGAAAAAATTTCTTACGGATTATACGGAAGAAGAGCTTGACTACTGCATCAGCCACGCATATGACAGCAAATTTGACACGGAGGAAATCGCTCCGCTTAAAGAAAAAGACGGGGCTTATTATCTTGAACTGTTTCATGGATCAACAATCGCGTTCAAGGACATGGCGCTCTCGATTCTTCCTTATCTGATGACGACGGCTGCCGCAAAGAATCAGGAAAAGCATGAGATCGTAATTCTGACTGCGACATCTGGCGATACGGGCAAAGCGGCGCTTGCCGGATTTGCCGATGTGCCGGGAACCAGGATCGTCGTATTTTATCCGAAAAACGGCGTGAGTCCGATACAGGAACGCCAGATGGTAACGCAGAAAGGTCAAAACACCTGCGTCATCGGAATAAAAGGAAACTTTGACGACGCGCAGACCGGAGTAAAGAAATTATTTGCGGACCGCAGACTGAAAGAAGAACTTGATCAGAAAGGCTTCTGTTTTTCTTCCGCAAACTCGATCAACATCGGAAGACTGGTTCCGCAGGTTGTCTACTATGTTTACGCTTACGGCAGGCTGCTTTCCATGGGAAAGATTGCAGAAGGAGAGAAAATCAATGTAGTCGTTCCGACCGGAAATTTTGGAAATATACTTGCCGCGTTTTACGCAAAGAACATGGGACTTCCGATCGGAAAACTGATCTGTGCCTCCAATGAGAATAAAGTCCTGTTTGATTTCTTTGAAAGCGGCGTGTACGACCGGAACAGGGAATTCCATCTGACTTCGTCGCCGTCAATGGATATTCTGATTTCAAGCAATCTCGAGCGTTTGATTTACCGTATTGCGGGAGAAGATGCCGAGAAGAATGCCGCTTTTATGGAATCCCTCTCAAAGACCGGTTCCTATGAGATCACTGAGGAGATGAAAAAAGCTCTTTCTGATTTTGTCGGAGGGTATGCGACAGAGGAGCAGACAGCTGGTGAGATCAGGCGTCTCTATGAGAAAGAACATTACGTGATCGATACGCACACGGCGGTTGCTTCCCATGTGTATCAGAGCTACCGCCAGGCGGCCGGAGACACTGCAAAGACGGTCATTGCTTCGACGGCCAGCCCGTACAAATTTGCGCGCAGCGTTATGCAGTCGATTGACCCGGCCTGTGCAGAACTGGGAGATTTTGAGCTGATTGACCGGCTTTCTGAAACCAGCGGCGTTAAGGTGCCGGCAGCGATCGAGGAAATCCGGACAGCTCCGGTGCTTCACGATCAGGTGATCGAAACGAATGAGATGGAAGCGGCGGTGAAGCGTTTCCTCCTTTCCTGAAAGGCGGGGGGCAGTCCGTGATCTCCATTTGGAGCGCTGTCCTGCAGTGAGGAGATAAACGTTTGGAAAGGAGAAGAATATGGGAACATCTTCAGTCAGCGGAATGTTTGATGTGCTGATCACAGCTTTCGGAGGATATATTCTGTATACATGGTTTCAGATGAAGAGGACGCGCGAGGTCAGAGGCGGAATGTTTCTTCCGCAGGGGATCGATCCGGAAAAGTGTCTTGACAAAGAAGGATATATCAATCATATAGGCCCCAGGCTTTTACTGATTGGAATTGTCTGCCTTTTAAGCGGACTGCTCGGTCTTGCGGTTGACTACATGGGCATTCTTTCTGAAACTGCGTATTTTGTGATTACGCTGCTTGTTCTGGCCATTCTCATCTGGTACGGAATAAGCGTCAGGAAAGCAGTGGAGAAGTTCTGGGAAGGAAAAAAATAGAATATCCGGAACAGGACATAAAAAATAAACAGACGCACGCCGGGCGCCTCACAGGGAATTTTCTCCCTCTGGTATGAGACGCCCGGCGTGCGTTTTATCTTTTGGCGAGAGGAACGTATTTCACACGTTCTTTGATGTTCAGATAGGCCGGACGGATGATCTTTCCGTTGTTGACAAGTTCCTCAATCCGGTGCGCGCTCCAGCCGACAATACGTGCCATGGCGAAGATCGGCGTGTACAGTTCCATCGGAAGATCCATCATATTGTAGACAAATCCGCTGTAGAAGTCTACGTTGGCGCTGACGCCTTTGTAGATCTTTCGTACTTCCCCGATCACTTCAGGGGCAAGCCGCTCTACCGCGGAGGCAAGCGCAAACTCACGCTCGCATCCTTTTTCAGCGCTCAGTTTGCCGACGAAAGATTTAAATATCTCGGCACGCGGGTCCGAGAGGGAATACACGGCATGTCCGATTCCATAAATCAGCCCTGAGTGATCAAAAGCGTCACGGTTCAGCAGAGCCCGCAGATAATTTTTGATTTCGTCCTCATCTTCCCAGTCTTTTATGTTTTTCTTCATATCCTCGAACATCTGGACCACTTTTATGTTGGCGCCGCCGTGCCGCGGACCCTTGAGCGACCCAAGAGACGCTGCCATGACAGAATACGTATCCGTACCGGAGGAAGAGATCACATGGGTCGTGAAAGTGGAGTTGTTTCCTCCGCCGTGTTCCATGTGAAGGACAAGCGCGAGATCGAGAATCTTTGCCTCAAGTGCGGAATAACTGCTGTCCGGGCGCAGAATATGCAGAATGTTCTCCGCGAAGGAAAGCTCTTCCTGCGGCGAATGAATATAAAGGCTTTTATTATTGTAATAATGCTGGTACGTCTGATAGCCGTATACGGAGAGAAGAGGGAAAATACTGATCATCTGCAGACACTGACGAAGAACATTGGGGATTGATATATCGTCAGCGCGGTCATCATAGGAATACAGAGTGAGGACACTGCGGGCAAGGGTATTCATCATGTCGCTGCTTGGCGCTTTCATGATAATGTCCCGGACAAATCCGGAGGGAAGCTGCTGACGGTAACGGGCAAGAATTTTGGTGAATTCTTCCAGCTGCCTGCGCTTCGGGAGTTTTCCGAACAGGAGAAGGTAGGCGATCTCCTCATAGCCAAACCGGTCTTCGGAGATAAAGCCTTTTACAAGATCCCGAATATTGTGGCCCCGGTAGTAGAGCTGCCCGCGGCACGGAACCTCCTTTCCGTCGACAAGTTCCTTGGAGCAGACCTCGGAAATCTCTGTAAGTCCGGCAAGGACTCCTTTTCCGTTGAGATCCCGCAGGCCTCTTTTGACATCGTATTCAAAATACAGCTCGGGGTCAATCTCACTCGCACTGGTGCAGAGTTTTGATAACCGGAGCAGTTCGGGAGTAATTTCAGAATATTGAAGTTCACTCAAATCAGTTACCTCCTTTTTTGTTTTATTCCTTTCCATTTTCATACAATTGATGTCAGGACAAAAGGTATTTTGTCTTAATGGAAATAAACGGTAATTCTCTTAATATTATCACAGTTTCCAAATAAAATCCAATTAAAAAAATATAAATAAAAAAGAGATGTTCGCCGATCAGGTACTTGACTCCAAAAGAAAAACATGAGATAATAAAAAACACACGCAGAAAAGTGGACAACAGAAGAATAAGGAAACGGATTTATGATACGAAAGGGCGCGTCAAATTTTTTTGGCGTGTTTTTTTATTCCTATAATAATTATTTTCGGAAAGGCGGAGAAATATGGCAGCATTTGACAAGATAAAAAGCGGACTGCCGGGCATGGATCAGGTTCTTGATTACATCAGGCTCGGCGACAATGTGGTATGGCAGGTATCGGATCTGGAGGAATTTCGTTTTTTTGTTATGCCGTATGTAAAACAGGCAATCCTCGACGGAAGAAATCTCAATTATATCCGGTTTGCGCAGCATCCTCCGATACTTCCGGAGATGGACGGCGTGAAGGTGCACCGGTTTGAACCGGATGTTGGTTTTGAGCAGTTCACGGTCGCGATCCACAATCTGATCACAGAAGAAGGGTATGATGCTTTCTATGTTTTTGACAGTCTCTCGGAACTGCAGTCTGCCTGGTATACGGATCTGATGATGGGAAATTTTTTCCGCGTGACCTGCCCTTATCTGTTTCAGCTTGACACAGTGGCGTTTTTTCCGCTGATGCGGGGCAAACATTCCTTTGACGCGGTGGCGCGCATCCGCGATACGACGCAGCTTCTGCTCGATGTCTATTCAGAAGGAAAGAATCTGTACCTTCATCCGCTGAAGGTCTGGAACCGCTATTCCTCCACAATGTTTCTGGCTCATTCCTACGACCCGGAGACAGGCAGTTTCCATCCTCTGACCGACGGAGTGGAAACCAGCCGTTACTACAACCTTCTTCAGAAGGTTTCCCGTTTCACGCAGGACCAGTCCTACGACAGCCATGACCGGTTTATGTCGCGTGCGAAAATGGATTACCTGAACGGGACTTTTACGGAAGAAACGGAGCATATGATTATCGAGAGTACGATGACTCACGATAAGAAAATGCAGCGTCTGCTGAAACAGTATTTTGAACCCGGAGATTACTTTGCGCTGCGCGACCGGATGATCGGAAGCGGTTCGATCGGAGGCAAGGCCTGCGGAATGCTGCTTGCGCGCAAGATTGTGGAAAAGACAATGCCGGAATGTGAGATCAACATGGAGCAGCATGATTCGTTCTACATCGGATCGGATGTCTTTTATACTTATATCGTGTCGAACGGCTGCTGGATGACCAGGATACGTCAGAGAACGGAGGAAGGCTACATGGAGGCGGCCGGCGAGCTGCAGACTGCCCTGCTGAACGGAGGCTTTCCCAACAATATACGGGAACAGTTCCGCAACATGCTGGAATATTTTGGGCAGAATCCGATCATCGTGCGTTCCTCCAGTCTGCTTGAGGACGGGTTCGGCAACGCCTTTGCGGGAAAATACGAATCCGTGTTCTGTCCGAACCGCGGGGACATCGACGAGCGCATGAAGGCCTTTGAACAGGCGGTCAAGACCGTCTATGCGAGTACCATGGATCCTTCCGCTCTGGAATACCGCAGGAGGAGAGGCCTTGCAAACAGTGACGAGCAGATGGCGATTCTGGTACAGAGAGTGTCCGGATCCTACTACGGAAATTATTATCTGCCATGCGTCGCCGGAGTTGGATACAGCTACAGCGCTTACAAATGGATGCCGGATATGGACCCGGCCGCCGGAATGCTCCGCATCGTCATGGGGCTCGGGACAAAAGCGGTCGACCGGACAGAACACGATTATCCGCGCCTCGTAAACCTTGACCGTCCGGAAGTCACAATGCTGACAAAAATTGCGGATAAGCATCGTTTTTCACAGCACCGTATTGACGTCATTGATATGATGAAAAATGAATTCTGCGAGGTTAAGCTTGAAGAACTGCTTCCGGCTCTTCCAAACTGGTATAAAAATACGGTGCTGGATCATGACTATGAGGCGGAGAGCCGTCTTCGGGAGAGCGGACATTACCGGGACGTCTATTTTGTAAGCTGCCAGAGACTGCTGGCGAACCGGAGATTTACATCGATGATGAAGGACATCATGCACTGTCTCCAGAATGCCTATGAGAATCCGGTGGACATTGAATACACGGTAAACCTCGCAAAAGGGGAGGATTTTGTCGTGAATCTTCTGCAGTGCCGGCCGCTGTTTGTGGGAGAGGAAGGCGGAATGATCGTCCTTCCTGAACTGGAAGAGAAGGATATTTTCTTTGATATTACGAATTCGTCCATGGGCAAGTCGGTTGATAAGAAGATTGATGTGATTGTCCAGGTAGAGCCCAAGGCGTATTATGAATTTGAGCATATCAGAAAACCGGTTGTCGCGGACGCCATCGGCGCGGTGAACCGCTATTACAATAACAGCGGGAAAAATCTGCTCCTGACGGTTCCGGGCCGTATCGGGACTTCCTCGCCGGAGCTGGGCGTTCCTGTCCGCTTCGTGGATATCTGTGGTTTCTGCGCGATCTGCGAGGTGTCAGATTCGAGAGCTGGTTATATGCCGGAGCTCAGCTACGGAAGCCATATGTTCCAGGATCTCGTTGAGGCCGATATCTGTTATGGAGCGGTTTTCGGGGATCACCGAACCAGACGCTATGAGCGCGATTATTTCTGCGGTCAGGAAAATCTGTTTGCGAAAATATGTCCTGAGTACGCGGAACTCTCCGATATCCTGCGCGTCTATGAAGTGTCCGATATCCGGCTCTGGGTGGACGGAGTCAAGAATCATGTAATCTGCGGCCGAAGCTGAGTTTCAGCAGATGGTTTCCATGCCTGGAGCTGATCGGGCAGGAGGCGGTTTTTTCTCCTGCTTGCCCGCGCGGCCTGTGTGCTGCGGGCCTGCGCATAAGAAACGTACCGCGGGAACCCCGGCATTGAGCTGCCAGAGTTCCCGCGGCAGACTTTGCGGAATCAGTTTTCTTCCGACAGTTCTTCCCAGCGTGCGTACAGTTCTTCCAGTTCTTCGAGGATTTCCGCTTTCTCTCTGCTCAAAGCCGCGCACTGTCCGGCATCGGTAAAGATTTCCTCGCGTACCAGCAGTTCATCAATTTCTTTGTCACGGTCCTCAAGCGCGGTGATCCGTTCTTCCGTTCTGCGGATATCATTCTGACGTTTGCGCTCCCGGGCCTGTTCTTCCTTCTTCCGGTTCCAGCTGTCCCGGGACGTGGTCTGATTTTCTGCAGCTTTTTTCTCTTCCTGCGGCGCATACAGCTGACTGAGCACATCCGCCTTCTCGAGATAATAATCGTAATTGCCGATATAATTGATCAGCGTCTGATGCTTCAGTTCCAGAATGCGCGTTGCGGTCTGATTGATAAAATAACGGTCATGTGACACATAGAGAACCGTACCTGTGTAGCTGCGCACCGCTTCCTCAAGGATCTCTTTTGAGGTGATGTCAAGATGGTTGGTCGGTTCATCCAGGATCAGAAAATTTGCGCTTGACCGCATCAGCTTTGCGAGGGAAAGCCTTCCGCGCTCCCCGCCGCTTAAATCCTTCACCCGCTTGAAAACGTCGTCTCCGGTGAAAAGAAATGCGGCAAGAAGGTTTCTGACCTGGGTATTCGTCATATCCGGGTAAGTGTCCGCGATCTCATCCATCAGCGTTTTGTCCATATGAAGCATCTGCTGTTCCTGATCATAGTAGCCGATCATGACTTTGCTGCCGGCCCGGATCGTGCCGGTATCGGGGGAGAGCAGGCCGTTGATAAGTTTGAGAATCGTGGTTTTTCCGGTGCCGTTGTCCCCGATGATGGCGACCTTTTCCCCCCGGTGGATTGTAAAATTCAGTCCCGAAAACAGAGGCTTTCCGGGGAAGGATTTTGAGAGATCCTCAACCGTAAGCACATCATTGCCGCTGATAATGGAAGGAGAAAACGCAAGGCGCATCTCGTCATTTAATTCGGCAGGCTTTTCAATCACTTCAATCTTATCGAGCATTTTCTCACGGCTTTCCGCCCGGCGGATCGATTTCTCACGGTTAAAAGAACGGAGCTTTGTGATCACAGCCTCCTGATGCCGGATTTCCTGCTGCTGGTTCAGGTACGCTTTCCACTGAATTTCGCGCATCTGCGCTTTTTTTTGGGCATAGGCGCTGTAATCGCCGGTGAACGTCGTCACAGTGCCGTTCTCAATCTCAAAAATCTTTGTCGCGATTCGGTTGAGAAAATACCGGTCGTGCGCGACAACAAGCACGGCTCCTTTGTAATTCAGGAGATAATTTTCCAGCCATGCAATGGAAGTAAGATCAAGATGATTGACCGGCTCATCAAGCAGAAGAATATCCGGGGCCGAGAGCAGGAGCCTTCCGAGGGCAACCCGCGTTTTCTGTCCGCCGGAGAGCGTATGTACCTGCCGGTCAAAATCCTTTTCCTCGAATCCGAGGCCTTTGAGGACCCCGACAACCTCGCTCTGAACAGAATATCCGTTTTGCCGTTCAAATTCTGTTGAAATCCGGTTGTAGGAAATCATCAGGTTCTGCAGAGCGTCACCTGAGAGATGCTTCATTTCTTCTTCCATGGAACGGAGCCGCTGTTCCATATCAAGGAGCGGCCGTTTTTCTTCGAGAAGAACCGAGTAGATTGTGGAATCGCCGGATACATCCTGATGCTGTTCAAGATACCCGAGGGATTTTCCGCGTGAAATTGTTACGCTGCCGTTATCCGGGGCAAGTTCTCCGACAATGATTTTCAGGAGTGTGGTCTTTCCGGCGCCGTTAATCCCGACGATGGCCGCCTTTTCGTGTTCTTCCAGATGAAACGAGGCATTGCGGATGATCTCTTCGGTGCCGAACGCTTTTGCTATATTCTGACAGGATAAAATCATATGGTCCATTCCTTTTCTTTTTTACTGAAAATTACAGGCAACTGTTCCTATTATAATGTTTTTTTGGAAAAACACAAGTCCGTTTCCATCAGATATTATACGATTTAATAATGACGGAGATTGACAAAAAAAATACATTTGTTATAATGAAACTATTACAGGATTTGGAGATGAAAGCGTGGAAGAACATGAAATTTCAAAAGCGGTAGTCAAGCGTCTCCCACGTTATTACAGATATCTGGGGGATCTGATTGAGGCCAGAGTAGAGCGTATTTCCTCAAACGAGCTCAGCAGAATGATGCACGTGACGGCATCACAGATCCGGCAGGATCTGAATAATTTCGGGGGATTCGGACAGCAGGGATACGGGTACAATGTAAAATATCTTTACCAGGAGATTGGAAAGATTCTTGGCCTTGACAAGATTTACAGCATGGTGATCATTGGCGCGGGGAATCTTGGACAGGCGCTTGCAAATTACGTAAAATTTGAGAAGAGGGGTTTCTGGATCAAAGGGATTTTTGACGTGAATCCCAGGCTTAAGGGCATGACGGTCCGGGGCATTGAGATACGGATGACGGATGAGCTTCCCCGGTTTATCCGTGAGAATCAGATTCAGATTGCGGCTCTTACGCTTCCGAAAGCCGGAGCGGAGGAGATTGTCCCGGTTCTGATTGAAAACGGGATAAAGGCAATCTGGAATTTTGCCCATACCGATCTGAATGTTCCCGGAGGTGTGGTTGTTGAGAATGTCCACTTGTCTGAGAGCCTGATGCAGTTGTCCTATAATCTGAATCACACCGATTTGTAAAGGATCTACGATCGGAAGGCCGGCAGTGCGCAGGGAAGACTGTCGGCTTTTTGCATCTGAACTTTTGGACTTCGCCGGAGGTTTTTCTTTCAGAGGATTTTCCCGAAGAAAACCGGAGGCAGAAACCGTGCAGGAGGTATACATGGAATTTCTTGTGACAGCTGCCCAGATGAAGCAGTGTGACGATTATACGATACGAAACACAGGGATCCCGTCCATGGTGTTGATGGAGCGGGCGGCGCTGGCGGTCGCGGATGAGATGGAAAAGGAAAAACTTGACATGACTTCGGTGCTTGTCATCTGCGGCTCGGGAAACAACGGAGGGGACGGGTTTGCGATCGCGCGTCTTCTCGATGAACGCGGAATACGGGTGACAGCCGCTTTTGAGGGAAGGGAAGCCTCACTGACGGAGGAGACCTTCCACCAGAAAAATATCTGTGCGCGCTGCGGCATAAATCCATGCAGCAATTACAGAGATCATGAATATACTGTAATAGTAGATGCACTTTTTGGCGTCGGACTTTCCAGAAATGTGGAAGGAAAATATGCGGAGCTGATTGAGTGGATAAACCGGCAGCATGCCGCGCGTGTGGCCGTGGACATCCCTTCCGGAATCTCGGCGGATACAGGCAGGGTTATGGGAAAAGCGGTCCGTGCTGATCTGACGGTAACTTTCGCTTATCTGAAGCTGGGGCATATTCTCTATCCGGGGACGGAATACTGCGGAAAAGTCACGCGCAGAGATATCGGGATCACTGCAGACGGACTGCGCCGCGCGGCCGCGGCATTTACATACGGAGAGGACGACCTGTCGAGAGCCGCTCCCAGAAGCGCCCGCTCTCACAAGGGCACATACGGAAGAGTGCTTCTCATTGCGGGGAGCAGGGGAATGGGCGGAGCGGCCGTACTTGCGGGGCGGGCCGCATACCGGAGCGGCTGCGGGCTGGTGCGTGTCTTTACTCACGAGTCGAACCGTCTGATTGTTCAGACCAGCATTCCGGAAGCGATTGTTTCCACCTGGGAAGACGAAAATACCCTGGAAGCACAGCTGACCGAGGCCCTCGCGTGGTCTGACGCGGCCGGCATCGGTCCGGGACTTGGCAGAGGAGAGATAACGCGGAAAATGATCCGGCATGTGCTCGGAAATTATGAAAAGCCGCTGGTTGTGGACGCGGATGGCCTGAATGAGCTCTGTTCCTGCCGGGAACTGCTTCTTCAGACCAGGGCAAAGGTGATTCTGACTCCGCATATCGGAGAAATGGAACGATTCTCGGGCTGGTCAAAAGCAGATATTCAAAATGACGTCTGCGGATGTGCCAGGGAGATTGCGGACAGATACCATCTGGTCTGTGCGCTCAAGGATGCACGCACGGCCGTGACAGACGGAGTGAGACTGTACATCAATACGTCCGGAAACAGCGGAATGGCGACAGGAGGTTCGGGGGACGTGCTGACAGGACTGATCTGCGGTCTGCTGGCGCAGAAAATGACGCGGTTTGAGGGGACGGCCCTTGGAGTTTATATCCACGGACTCGCGGGAGATATCGCCGCGAAGGAAAAGGGAGCATACGGAATGCTGGCCGGAGATATCGCGGACAGGATCGGAGAGGCGATGAAGCCGGCGGAGGACAGAAATTCTGAAAGATAGATGACAGACACAAAAACAGAAGATCTGCAGAAAGTGTGCAAAAGGACAATGCGGCCGGAAAATCTGGAAACCGGCCTGGAGAGGAGACAGATATGGTTTCACACGGCAGACTGACCGCGTACATTCATCTGGATGCGGTCAGATTTAATATGAGAAGTATGAAAGCCGGCCTCGCGCCGGATGCGAAAATGATCGCGGTAATCAAGGCGGACGCCTATGGACATGGAGCCGTTCCGATCGCCCGTTTGCTGGAGCAGGAAGAATATGTCCGGGGATTTGCGGTGGCTGCCGTTTCTGAGGCGAGAGAACTGCGGGATGCCGGGGTCAGCCGGCCGATCCTGATTCTGGGATACACGTTCGAACAGGATTATGAGTGGATGGCCAAAGCAGGTGTGCGCCCGACGATTTTTACAACGGAGATGGCGGAGCAGTTTGCGGCTGCCGCGCGAAAGGCCCAGGTGACGGCAAAGGTACACGCGGCAGTGGACACCGGTATGTCGAGGATCGGGTTTGACGATTCAGACGAAAGCGTGGAGAAAATTGCCCGGATTGATCAGATCCCCGGGATCTCTCTGGAAGGGATCTTCACGCACTTTGCAAAAGCCGACGAGACTGACAAAACTGCAGCCATGCTTCAGTACAGCCGTTTCCGGGAATTCTGCGGCAGACTGAAGGAAAAGCTCTCTCATCCGGTTATCTGCCACTGTGCGAACAGCGCGGCAATTATTGATCTTCCGCAGACGCAGATGGATCTGGTCCGGGCAGGCATCAGCATTTATGGAATATATCCGTCGGATGAAGTGGACAGATCCCGCACGGCGCTGCGTCCGGTCATGGAGCTGAAATCGCATGTCGTCTGTGTCAAGGAGATTGAGCCGGGTGTTTCCGTCAGCTACGGAGGAACTTTTACAGCGAAAAGGAGAACAAAGGTTGCAACGATTCCGGTCGGCTATGCGGACGGCTATCCGCGCAGTCTCAGCAATAAAGGTTCGGTTCTGATTCATGGCAGGAGAGCCGATATTATAGGAAGAGTCTGCATGGATCAGTTTATGGCGGATGTGACGGGAATGGATGTAAAGGTTCTCGACGAGGTTACGCTGCTCGGCGCGGATGGCGGTCAGGAAATCACGGCGGATGAGCTCGGAGCTCTTTCCGGAAGATTTCCCTATGAATTTGTCTGTGACATTGCCAGACGGGTGCCGCGCGTATATGTGCCCTGAAGCCGGAATCTTATCCTGAAAATACAAATACAAAAAACGCACGTGAATATACAAAGGAAAAATGGAAATACTTTGAACAGAAACAAAAAGAAATCCTTTGTACAGGAGCGTGAGTGATATGATGATTCGAAGAGGAGATATTTTTTATGCAGATTTGAGGCCGGTGGTGGGATCCGAACAGGGAGGGATCCGACCGGTGCTGATCATACAGAATGATGTCGGAAACAGACACAGTCCGACCGTAATCTGTGCGGCGATCACATCAAGAATGAACAAGGCGAAGCTGCCCACCCATGTCGCGATAGAATCCGGCAGATACCAGATTGTCAAGGATTCCGTAATTCTTCTGGAACAGCTGCGCACAATTGACAAAAAAAGACTCAAGGACAGAGTGTGCCATCTTGACGTAGAGATGCTCGAACGGGTGGACAGAGCGCTTCAGGTCAGCCTGGAACTGATTACATAGGGCAGTCTGGTCCTGCCCTGACCCTGAAATCTGACACTGCTGGTCACGGAGTGAACAGTAACAATCTGAAGTCTGAATATGAATCGGCCTGTTTGACGGAACTTGACGAATGATAAGGAAAATGATATATTCAAAAGAAGCTGTAGATTGACTTTTGAGAGAAAGAAAGGATGCTGAGAATTTTATGGATTATGACAGTAGTCCTCTGGTGGGGACCGTCATATTATGTCTGCTGCTGATTCTGGACTGCATTCTGGCGGCCGCAAATTCGGCGCTTCAGAACTGCGGGGAAGCCGAGTTTGAGGAAGCTCTGCATGATTCCGGAAAAGATGAGCCGCGGCTGAGGGCTTTGAAGGACGATCCTGCAAATCTGACGCATGCCCTGTGGCTGTTCCGGTCGCTGACCGGCATCTGTCTGGGATTTGCCGTCCTGTATTTTGGGCAGTACCGGCCGCTGTGGGCTGTGTGCCTGGTTTTTCTGGTACTGTATTATCTTGTCGTGAATTCTGTGCCGTCTGTGCTCGGAAGAAAGAATCCGGAAAAGAAATTTCTGAAGCTGTCCGGGATCACGGGAGTACTGATTCACGCTGCGCTGCCGTTTACATATGTTCTTACCGTGCTCACGAACTGTATTGTCCGTCTTTTTGGAGTTGATCCGTCTGCACTTGAGACAGAGGTCACGGAGGACGAGATTATATCCATGGTCAACGAAGGGCATGAGCAGGGTGTGCTCGATGAGAGAGAAGCAAAAATGATCCGGAATATTTTCGAGCTTGATGACAAACAGGCGGAAGATATCATGGTACACAGGAAAAATATCATTGCGATCAGCGGCACCGTGAATCTGCGCGACGCGATTTCCTTTATGGTGGAACAGTCCGTCTCGCGTTTTCCGGTATATGAAGACAGCATTGACAATATTCTTGGTATCCTTCATCTCAGGGACGCCATGAAGTTCCATACGATGGGGCGCTACGACGACTGGCTGATAAAGGATATCCCCGAGCTTCTCCGCGTGTGCAGGTTTGTTCCCCGGACGCGGGATATCGATCTTCTGTTTAAAAACATGCAGGCTGAGAAGCTGCAGCTTGTAATCGTGCTCGACGAGTATGGACAGACAGCAGGGCTGGTGACAATGGAGGATATTCTGGAGGAGATCGTCGGAAATATTCAGGATGAGTATGATCCGGATGAAAACTTTATCCGCCAGGGGGCAGAGGGAAGTTATCTGATGGACGGAATGACGCCCCTTTCAGAGGCGGAGGAAGTGCTCGGCATTTCATTCGAGGAGAATTTCGACACGCTGAACGGTTTTCTGATCTCGCGCCTGAACAGAATTCCATCCGAAGACGAGCAGCCCGAGATCCGGGAATACGGCTATTTGTTCAGGGTCATAAAAGTAAAAAACAACACGGTCAGCAAAGTGCAGATCAGAAAATCAGAAGAAGATCAGGAGAACAGAGAAAAAGAAGAAAAGGAGTAACCGATTATGTCAGGACATTCAAAGTTTGCAAATATCAAACACAAGAAAGAGAAGAACGATGCGGCAAAGGGCAAGATTTTTACGATCATAGGCCGTGAAATTGCCGTCGCTGTCAAAGAGGGAGGAGCGGATCCTGCCAATAACAGCCGTCTTCGGGATGTTATTGCGAAAGCGAAAGCAAACAATATGCCGAATGATACGATCGAGCGTGGAATCAAGAAAGCTTCCGGAGAACTTGGCTCTGTCAATTATGAACATGTTACTTATGAAGGATATGGCCCCGGCGGAATCGCGATCATTGTGGAGGCACTGACGGAGAATAAGAACAGAACTGCCTCCAACGTCAGAAACGCGTTCACAAAGGGCAGCGGAAATATCGGAACGCAGGGCTGCGTTTCCTATATGTTTGATCAGAAAGGTCAGATTATCATAGACAAGGAAGAATATGAAACGGATGCGGATGAACTCATGATGACTGCCCTTGATGCGGGAGCGGAGGATTTTTCGGAGGACGAAGACAGCTACGAGATACTGACCGATCCGAACGAATTCAGCGCAGTGCGCCAGGCACTTGAGGATCAGGGAATTCCCATGGCGTCGGCGGAAATCACGATGATCCCGCAGAACTATGTGACTCTGACAGATGAGACAGCCCTGAAACAGCTGAACCGTACGCTGGATCTGCTCGATGAAGATGATGATGTACAGGCGGTGCATACAAATCTGGAGGAATAGGATATGAACTATTATCTGACCGCGATTGAGGGAATGCCGGGGATGCTCGACTGTGCGGAAGGCGTTCTTGCAGATTTCAGGAAAAACCGCTATAAAGACGCTTTCCAGAAGATATATCTTGAAAATCAGCCTGTTCTCGAAGCTCTTGAGCAGGGATATCTGATGGTGATCGATAAGGACCAGTATCTGACCAATATGGCGGAAGCTCTGGCCGACAGCGCATGCGCGCGTGTGGAAGCGTGCAAAAGGCGCGGAGCGAAGGAACGCGTGCTGATGGATCTGAATCTTGCGATGGCTGTTTATGTACTTCCCATGATTCTTGAATACAAGGGCCAGTCTTCAAAACCTTTTGCGGACAAGGCACTGGAATCCTGGAAAGCGAGATTTCCCAAAACGAATCTGCAGGCAGCGGAATTTACATATATCGAGCAGGGATTTCACAAAAAATACTGTTATATCACGACAGCTGTCTGTGAGGTACTTGGCAGGCCGGATGACTGCTACGAGCTTAATCTGCTGCGGAATTACAGGGATACCTATCTCACTTCACTTCCTGACGGTGAGACGCTGATCCGCAGGTATTATGATGTGGCGCCCTCGATTGTAAAGCATATTAACCAGAGCGAATGCCCGGAGAAGGTTTACCAGGGGATCTGGGAGAATTACCTGAATCCCTGCATCCGCCTGATTGAAAACGGCGAATCGGAAAGCTGCCGCAGACTTTATGAGGATATGGTATTTGAGCTTGAGAAAAGATATTTTACGAGAAAAGCGGAAATTTAAAAGAAAAAGCAGAATTTCTTGTTTTTTAATGATACAGGGAATCCGTTCTGACGGATTTTCTGTATTTTTTTGCGCGGCCGGGGCATACTGATTACAGAATCATGAATCTTTGCCTTAAAGGAGTGCGTATACATGGAACAGACAGAAAATAAAACAGCGCCGGACACAGACGCGGCAGATCAGGAAAAAGATCAGAGGGAGGCAATCAGGGAAACCGGAGATGTCACACTGAACCGAAAAATTCATCTGCTTTCCGTCATTGGAGAAATCGAAGGCCATGAATGCCTTCCCGGAAATTCCAAGACAACAAAATATGAGCATGTCCTCCCGAAACTTGCGGCGATTGAGGACAGCCCGGAAATTGACGGCCTTCTGATTCTTCTGAATACAGTGGGCGGCGATGTTGAGGCAGGACTTGCGATTGCGGAGATGATCGCTTCCGTCAGCAAACCTACGGTCTCCCTTGTGCTTGGAGGAAGTCATTCAATCGGTGTTCCGATTGCCGTCTCCACGGACTATTCTTTTATTGTGAAGACGGGGACGATGGTCATTCATCCGGTCCGCATGAATGGTACGGTCATTGGCGCGCCGCAGACTTACGATTATTTCCGCCAGATGCAGGACCGGATTCTGGGATTTATCGCGGATCATTCCCGCGCGAACCGGGAGCGGCTCGAGGAACTGATGCTTGACACCGGGATGCTCACAAAAGATCTTGGCACAATTCTTGTCGGGGAGGACGCTGTGAAGGAAGGACTGATCGATGAAGTCGGCGGGATCAGCGATGCCCTGTCGAAGCTCGGAGAACTGATTCGGGAAAAGAAGGATGGAAAAAACTGCTTGTAGGTTTACCGATAGTTTGGTATAATCAATTTAAATGTAAAACGAACCGAAACACGCTGCGCGGGTTTCGCTCGCTGACGCGACGCTCTTCATTTCATTCCGGCCGGCGCAAACAGATGTCCGCCGGGCATCCTACGCCGCCGGTACCTGCAGACAGGAGATGACACGCTGTTCGCGCAGACAAATTATTTTTTTCATGGAGGCAACAGAACATGTCAGTTTTACAGTCGATACTGCTTGGTATCGTACAGGGAATCACAGAATTTCTTCCCGTGAGCAGTTCCGGGCATCTGGCGATTCTTCAGAATATTTTTCATGTTGAGACGGATGGCGGGATGTTGTTTGACATCATGCTTCATGTGGGAACTCTGGTGGCCGTGTTTGTGGTTTACTACCGGGATATCGGCAGGATGATCACGGAAACACTGAAGATGTGCGCAGATATCTTCTCCAATATTCATACGTTCGCGCTGAACAGGATACATAAGACATCGCTTCGCTACAAGAGGATTATTCACAATAATTACCGCAAATTTGTTGTGCTGATACTGGTATCCACAATTCCGACCGGCATAATAGGAATTCTCGGGAAAGATCTGGTGGAGCAGGCAGGGGCCACGCTTCTGATTCCGGGTATCTGTCTTTTGATCACAGGCGTGCTGCTGCTGATTGCCGATACCGTTCCGGAAGGAAGGAAGATGCCGCGGAACGTTTCGTACGGACAGGGACTTATCATCGGCGCGGCTCAGGGGCTTGCCACGCTGCCGGGACTGTCCCGCTCCGGAACCACAATTGCGGTTTGTCTGGTCTGCGGACTGGAGCGGAAATTTGCGGTGAAGTATTCCTTTATCCTCTCGATTCCGGCAATACTCGGAGCAGCGGTTCTTGAAATCAAGGATGTCCTCGCGGAGCCGTCTGCCGCAGGTCAGGTCGGGATCTACGCGATCGGTATGGTCTTTGCCGCGGTCGTCGGATATGTCTGCATCAAGGCAATGCTTCTGGTGGTGAAACATAAGAAATTTGTTTATTTCGCATGCTACTGCTTTGTTGTCGGGGCTGTCGCAGTGGTATGTCATTTTCTGATCTGACAGACACAGGATCAAAACATGCGAAAGAAAAGAAAGCAAGAGTGCTGGTCTTACAGCACTCTTTGTGCGTAAAAAAAGGGGAGGAAAATATTTGGCAGCAAAAACAGAAAACAGGAACAAATCAAATACGGGTGCGAAGACAAAGCGGGCGGCCCCGGCCAAAAGTCAGGCGCAGGGACAGAGGCAGAGACAAAACAGCAGTCAGAGTCAGGCGGGCAGTCAGGGAAGAAGGAAGACTGTTCCGGGAAAAAGCTCCGGAAATACTGCTGCAGTCCGCAGCACAGGCGGAAGAGGAGGAATGGGAAATCCGCAGCTTATAAAAGAAGCAGGTGTGTGGCTGATCCTTGCATTTTGTGTCTTTTCATTTATCAGTTACTTTGGCATCGGCGGATACATTGGAACTGTGATCAGCGATATCAGTTTCGGGCTGTTTGGTTTCCCGGCCTATGTTCTGCCGGCTCTGGCTTTTCTGGCCGCGGCTTTTTTAATCTCAAACAGAGGGAGCCATGCCGCGGCAGTCAAATTTCTGTCCGGCCTGATGCTGTATCTGTGCATCTGCAGCATCACAGAGCTTCTGACAAACGGTTATCAGCCGGGAGTCCGGATTGGAAAACTTTATGCCGACAGCGCGGCTCTGAAAGCGGGCGGCGGCGCGATCGGCGGCGTGCTGTGCAGTCTGATCTGTCCAGCGTTCGGCGCAATCGGCGCGGGGGTGATCCTTGGCATCCTGGTGATCATCAGCCTGGTGCTGCTCACACAGAAATCTCTGCTTGCAGGAGTGAAACATCAGGGGGAACGGATGTACCGCAATGCAAGGATATCCAGAGAAAAAAGAGAACTCAGACAGCAGGAGCGGGAGGAAGCCGAGGAAAGAGAGCTCGAGCAGCTCCGCCTGCAGAGGGCAGAAGAAGCAGAGCGCCGTGAAAAGAGGAACGCGTATCAGCAGGATACAGAAAAATATACTCCTTTTTCTGCTGAGAGACGACAGGCAGATGCAGAGAAAGGCCGCGCAGAAAAAGAAAGCTCCCGTGTACAGCCTTTATTTGGAAAAAGAAAAAAACGCAGCGGAAAATCCCAGGGGAAAAACTTTTCTGCCGCTTACGGCACACAGGAGGGGCAGGTCAGTTCCGCAGGCGGCAGAACGCAGATCGATGTCCCGGTATTCTTTCCGTCCCGTCCGCGGACGAGCCGGCTGGACCATAAAGTTACAGGAGTGACACTGGATACGAAACTCGGAGGAAATCCGGCGTGGGACGGCGGCGTGCATGATGCCGTTTCCAGAGCTCCGAAAAAAAAGGCGAGCGTGTCTTCCTTCCCTGCCCCAAACGTAGAGCCGGAATATATCGAGCTGGAGCCGGAGAAGGTTACATCTGATGATTCTTTCAGGGAAGTTCTGCCGCAGGCCGATCCGGTATTTCCGGTTTCCGGACTGGAGGAACATATTTCCGGGACAGCAGAAGCGGCTGAAGAAGTGTACAGGGAAACCGAAGAATCTCCGGATTTGTCAGAAGATACGGTTTTCGGGGAGAGAATCGTCAGTGATATGGAAGAATATCAGGAAGAAGAATGCCCAGAAGAGGAATATCAGCCAGAGGAATATACGGAACAGTTTCGCGTGACGGCGCACAGCGAAGAGTATGATGCGGAGACGGAACCGGAAGAAAGTCCGAAGACAGAAAGCATAAAGCCACAGGCGAAACAGGAACTGTCTTCGGATGGCGCGGATGAAATACCCGTCCGCAAAAAAAATGCGGAGAATCCGGGAAGCCTGCCGAAAAAGAATCCGAGATCTTCCGAGGCGGAGATTCAGGAAGGGATCGCCACGGTAGAAGCCGAGATTGAAAAGGCCGCGGAGGCTGTGAAGCCGGAGTATGTATTTCCGCCGATTGATCTGCTCAAGAAAGGAAAATCCCAGCGGGGAAGCGGTCAGGAACAGGAGATCAAAAAGACGGCCGCCAAGCTTCAGCAGACACTGAAAAGTTTCGGCGTCAATGTAACCGTGACAAACGCGAGCTGCGGTCCGACTGTGACGCGGTACGAGCTGCAGCCGGAGCAGGGAGTCAAAGTCAGCCGCATTGTCAGTCTTGCGGATGATATCAAACTGAATCTTGCGGCGGCAGATATCCGCATTGAGGCCCCGATTCCGGGGAAAGCGGCCGTCGGCATCGAGGTTCCGAACGCGGAAAACAGCGCCGTAATGCTGAGAGATTTATTTGAGTCGGAAGAATTCCAGAATCATCCGTCAAAGATGGCGTTTGCGACAGGCAAGGATATCGGCGGCAGGACAGTTGTCTCGGATATCGCAAAAATGCCGCATCTGCTGATTGCGGGAGCCACCGGATCAGGAAAGTCTGTCTGTATCAATACGCTGATCATGAGTATCCTTTACAAGGCAAAACCTGACGAGGTAAAACTGATCATGATCGACCCAAAGGTTGTTGAGCTGAGTGTCTACAACGGGATTCCCCACCTTTTTATCCCGGTTGTGACAGATCCGAAAAAGGCTGCCGGAGCCTTGAACTGGGGCGTCGCGGAGATGACGGACCGCTACAACAAATTTGCGGAGATGGGGGTCCGTGATCTGAAAGGATACAATCAGAAAATCGAGGCGGTTAAGGATATCGAGGATGAAAACAAACCGCAGAAACTTCCGCAGATTATCATCATTGTCGATGAGCTTGCGGATCTCATGATGGTGGCGCCCGGTGAAGTGGAGGATTCCATCTGCCGTCTGGCACAGCTTGCCCGCGCGGCCGGAATCCATCTTGTCATTGCGACGCAGAGACCGTCCGTGAATGTCATCACAGGACTGATCAAGGCAAACATGCCCTCCCGCATCGCGTTTTCTGTTTCCTCGAGCATTGATTCCAGAACAATTCTCGATATGTCCGGCGCAGAGAAGCTGCTCGGCAAGGGCGACATGCTGTTTTACCCGCAGGGATATCAGAAACCGGCACGTCTGCAGGGAGCGTTCGTCTCGGACGAGGAAGTCTCAGACGTCGTGGATTTTCTGAAAAGCAGAAACATGTCCCAGAGCTACAGCGCCCAGATGGAAGCGCAGCTTGCGAAAATACAGCAGGCATCATCAAGAGGATCTGAGGATGTCGACGCGCTGTTCACAGAGGCAGGAAAGTTCATCATCGAGAAGGACAAGGCCTCCATCGGAATGCTCCAGAGAGTTTTCAAAATCGGCTTTAACCGGGCTGCGCGCATTATGGATCAGCTTACGGACGCGGGAGTTGTAGGTCCCGAAGAAGGAACAAAACCGCGCAAAGTTCTGATGTCACAGGAACAGTTCGAGAATATGCTGGAAAGCGGAGGCTGATGTTTTCCCTGCCTGGGCCCGTGCATCATGAAATAAATCAATCCCGCGTCTTTCTGACGCGGGTTTTTCTGTTGGACAAAGACGGCGCAGGTGAGTCCGTGCCCGAGTGACGGGATATACGTCCTTTTTTCTGTATACGAAAGAGCGGTGCGTTGCAGAAGGAGGATACATATGAAATTGGACAAGAGATATTTACTGTGCTATACAGAACTGGATGAGAACAGGATCAGACATTCCCGTCATGCGTGGTTTCTGACAGAGGAGGAGCTTCGCCGGTTTCTTGAAAAAAGAATCCGTGAGAGAGAAGCTGAGACGGAACTGGCAGTTGAGATACTGTGTTACAGGGAACTGGAACAGGAATAATCCGCGGATAAGTTCCCGGGCCGGACAGATGCGGTTTTCGGGCCGCGGGATAAACGCGGCGGATAAGGCATAAAGAATAAGAACGTGATGCACCGCTTTTAAACATGAGACCGGGCAGGAGAGGATTCGGGACCGTGTTTCGGGCGGATATATCCTTTTTTTACCGGATTTACACAATTTTCACAGTTTTCACATTAAAAAAACCATTTTTTTATTTGATTATTTCTCTTTTTATGGTATAATATGAAAGAATGAATTGTTTTGTTTGTTAAATTTTTTATGAAGGAGGAACAATCATATGTGCAATTCGTGTAAATGCCAGAGCGATCGGAATGCGGATTTTGCCGAGCTGGCGCCTGTGCTGGAAAAATACGCAAAAGTGCCGGGCAGTCTGATCACGATTCTACAGCAGACGCAGGATATTTACGGTTATCTTTCTCTGAACGCGATCAATTACATAGCGGAAAGAACCGGCATCATGCCTGCCAAGATTTACGGCGTGGCGACTTTTTACGCGCAGTTTCGCCTGCAGCCTGTTGGCAAGTACCTGATCATGCTCTGTAAAGGAACTGCCTGTCACGTAAACGGTTCTGACATGATTGAAGAGGCTGTCTGTGAACATCTTGGAATCAAAGACGGAGAGACGACCCCGGACGGTCTGTTTACGCTGAACAATGTGGCCTGTCTCGGCTGCTGTTCCCTGGCCCCTGTGATGATGGTGAAGAGCGCGGACGGCGAGGAAACATTCGGTAACCTGACGAAGTCTTCCGTGACGAAGATTCTTGACGATTACAAGTCGCAGAATGCACAGGAGGTGGAGAAATGAAAGTTGTTGTAGGACAGGGAAGCTGTGGTATCGCTACCGGAGCGAAGAAGACCTCTAATGAATTCATGAGAATCGTGGCAGAGAAGAATCTGACCAATGTAGTAATCGACAAGACAGGCTGCATCGGTACCTGTTATCTGGAGCCCATCGTTGACGTTTACAATGATGAAGGCGCGCTGGAAGCAAGATACGTAAAGTGCACCCCGGACAAGGTGGCGGAGATCGTGGACGAGCACCTGATCGGCGGAAAACCTGTGGAGAAGTATCTGATCCCGGAGGAGGACAAGGCGTTCTTATCCCAGCAGCAGAGAATCGTGCTTCGCAACTGCGGACGGATCAATCCGGAAAAGATTGAAGAGTACCTGGCAATCGGCGGATATGAAGCGGCAAAGAAAGTCATCACCACCATGACCCCGGACGATGTCATCGAGGAGATCAAGATTTCCGGGCTTCGCGGGCGCGGCGGCGCAGGCTTCCCGACCTGGTTCAAATGGAACGCCATCAAGTCCAACAAGGGCGCGCAGAAATATATGGTCTGCAACGCGGACGAGGGCGATCCCGGCGCTTTCATGGACCGTTCCGTTCTGGAAGGCGATCCGCACTCCCTGCTGGAAGGCATGATCATCGGCGGCTATGCCGCGGGCGCTACGGAAGGAATTATCTACTGCCGTGCTGAGTATCCTCTCGCGATCGCGCGTCTGGAAATTGCCATGGCACAGGCCAGAGAAAAGGGCTTCCTGGGCAAGAATCTTTTTGGCACGAATTTCAGTTTTGATATACGCATCAAGGCCGGCGCGGGCGCTTTTGTCTGCGGCGAGGAAACCGCTCTGATCGCTTCTCTGGAAGGCGAGCGCGGCATGCCGCGTCTGAAACCGCCGTTCCCGGCGGCAAAGGGCTACTGGAAGCTGCCTACCAATATCAATAACGTGGAGACGTACGCCAATGTCGCCTGGATCATCAACAATGGCGGACAGGCCTTTGCGGACAGAGGCGCGACGCAGTCCAAGGGATCCAAGGTATTCGCGCTTGCGGGCAAGATCAAGAAGGGCGGCCTGGTGGAAGTTCCCATGGGCATGACGCTCCGGGAAGTTATCTACGATATCGGCGGCGGCATCAAGAACGACAAGAAGTTCAAGGCTGTTCAGATGGGCGGACCGTCCGGCGGCTGTATCCCGGCTGCTCTGATCGATACACCGGTCACTTATGAAGACATCAACAAGACCGGCGCGATCGTCGGATCCGGCGGTATGATCGTCATGGACGAGGATACCTGTATGGTAGACATGGCCCGTTTCTTCCTGGACTTCACCAGAAAGGAATCCTGCGGCAAATGCAACTACTGCCGTATCGGTACCAAGAGAATGCTGGAGATTCTGGAGAGGATCACCAAAGGCGAGGGCCGCGACGGCGATATCGAACTTCTCGAAGAACTGGCAAAGAAGATCAAGGACGGCGCAATGTGCGGTCTCGGCCAGACGGCTCCGAACCCGGTGCTGACCACGATCCGTTATTTCCGCAACGAATATGAGGATCACATTTATCATCATACCTGTACGGCTAAATCCTGTAAAGCGCTCATTCACTATGAGATCACAGAAGACTGCAGGGGCTGCACGAAATGTGCGCGCAACTGCCCGGTGGGTGCGATCACCGGCGAAAAGAAGAAGCAGCACAAGATTGATCCGGCAATATGCATCAAGTGCGGCAAATGTGAGGAAAACTGTAACTTTGGCGCAGTGAAGAGAGTTTGACAGGAGGTGCAGACTGTGAATAAGTTCAGATTAAATATCGATGGAAAAGAAGTCTACGGACTTCCGGGACAAACCATTCTTGAAGTTTGCAGAGAGAATAATATTTTTATTCCCACGCTCTGCTACGATGAGAGAACAGAGATATACGGCGCCTGCGGTCTTTGCATGGTAGAGATGGAAGGGAATCCCAAACTCTGGAAAGCCTGCGCTACCGAAATTGCGCCCAACATGATCATACATACCAACACGGAACGTGTCATTGAATCCAGGAAGACCAATCTGGAGCTCCTGCTTTCCAATCACAAGGGCGACTGCCGTCCGCCGTGTATGCTGGCATGCCCGGCAGGTACCGACTGCCAGGGCTATGTGGGTCTGATCGCGAACGGCGAGTTTGAGGCGGCGATCGAACTGATCCGCAAAAATATTCCGCTTCCGGGCGCAATCGGACGTGTCTGTCCGCATCCCTGTGAGACCGCGTGCCGCAGAGGCCTGGTAGAAGAGCCGGTCGCGATTGCAAACCTTAAGAGATTTGCCGCAGATACCGATGAATTTGGCGATGATCCGTTTATGCCGGAGATCAAACCGGATACGGGCAAGACCGTAGCGGTGATCGGCGGCGGCCCCTATGGCCTGTCCATGGCTTATTTCCTGCGCCAGATGGGTCACGATGTGACCATCTACGAGGCGATGCCGAAGTTGGGCGGCATGCTCCGCTATGGTATTCCGGAATACCGTCTGCCCAAGGAAGTGCTGGACGAGGAGATTGCTCTGATTGAACGTATGGGCGTTACCATGGTGACCAACGCCAAAATCGGGGAAGATATTTCGTTCGATGCCATCCGCAGAGATTTCGATGCGGTATGTATCGGTATCGGAGCATGGGTTTCCACCGGCGTCCGCTGCAAGGGCGAGGACGCGGACGGCGTGATCGGCGGTATCGATTTCCTGCGCAAGGTTGTACGCAATGAGCCGATCGATCTTGGGAAGAACGTAGCCATCGTGGGCGGCGGCAACACCGCCATGGACGCCTGCCGTACCGCAGTGCGTCTGGGCGCGGACAAGGTCTACAACATCTACAGAAGAACCAAAGACGAGATGCCGGCGGATATGCTTGAGATCGAAGAGGCAGAGGAGGAAGGCGTAATCTTCCTGAACCTGACGAATCCTCTGGAGATCATTTCCGATGAGAACGGACACTGCCGGAAGATGATTCTGCAGGTGATGGAGCTTGGTGAGCCGGATGCTTCCGGACGCCGCGCGCCGGTTCCGGTAGAAGGCAAGACCGAGACAATTGACGTGGATACCGTAATCCTGGCGATCGGCCAGAAGGTGAACGCTGCCGGCATCAAGGGTGTGGAGCTCACCAGAAAAGGCGGTATCATTTACGATAAGAAGACCTTCATGACAGCGATCCCCGGCGTATTCGCTGGCGGCGACTGCGGCAATGACAAGATTTCCATCGCGGTGGAATCCATTGCGGATGCCAAGAAGGGCTGTCAGGTAGTTGACGCTTACCTGCGCGGCGAGACAATTGCCTACGAGCCGAACTATTATGTGACAAAGAAAGATGTAACAGAAAAGACTTTCGAAGACAGAGAGAGAATGTGCCGTCCGAAGATGGGACAGCTGAATGCCGAGGAGAGGAAAGACAACTTTACAGAGGTTGTATTCGGATATGACGAGAAGCAAGCCGTGGAAGAGGCACACCGCTGCCTGGAGTGCGGCTGCAAAGATTACTTCGAGTGCAAGCTGATTTCCTACGCGAATATGTACGACGTGAAGCCTGACCGCTTTGCAGGGGATATCAATGAAGTGGAGTACAATGACGAGCATCCGTTTATTCTCCGCGACCCCAACAAGTGTATTCTCTGCGGTCTCTGCGTGCGCGCCTGCGACGAGGTGATGGGAGTTGGAGCGCTGGGCCTTGTGCACCGCGGCTTTGATACCGTTGTGAAGCCTGCTCTGGAGCAGCCGCTTGCCGAGACGGGCTGTATTTCCTGCGGCCAGTGCGTGAGCGTATGCCCGACCGGAGCTCTGCAGGAGCGGCTGCCTCTGGAGAAATCCGTGCCGCTCGATACCGACTCGACGGACACTATCTGCTCGTACTGCTCCGTTGGATGTTCCATCCATCTGGAGACCTACGGCGACATGCTTGTGAAGGCGCTCCCGGACAAGGCAGGCGCTGTGAACAAGGGACTTCTCTGCGGACGCGGCAAATTTGGTTTTGACTGCTCCGTGACGAAAGGAAAGATTCTTGCCCCGATGGCGAAGAAGAACGGTGAACTGACCGAGGTAGATTACCACGAGGCATTTGTTCTGACAGCCAAGAAGGCGGAATCGCTTGCAGCGAAGTACGGCAAGGATGCTGTCGCAGTTTCCATTTCCGACCGCTATACGAACGAAGAAGCTTATACAATCAAGAAACTGGCCGACGCGATCGGCGCGAAGACGCTCTGCTTCAACAACAGAGAGAACGGTCTGGAGAAAGTGCTGGGCGTCAACGCTTCTCCGAACACAATCGATGAACTGCTCTCCGCGGAAGTGATTCTGTGCGCAGGCTTCATCGCAAAAGAGAATCAGGTCATCCGCCTGAAACTGAAACAGGCCGCGGCGAACGGCGCGAAAGTGATTCTGGTAAATCCGAAGGGCTATGAGCAGGATCATATGAACTTTGTATACAAGACGGTTGCCACGGACAATGATCTGGGCTTCTTAAAAGGCGTTGCCAAGGCGCTGCTCGATATGGGCAAGGGCGCAGGCATGGCAGGATACGATGAATTTAAGGCATCTGTAGATGGAGCGGCAGTCTGCGATGAGGTGAAGGCAGTCGCACAGCTCTATGCAGACGCGAAGAAAGCCATGATCGTATTCCAGCAGAATGTGGTTTCTGTGGAAGCCGCTGCACTGCTTGCCGATATCGCGGCTGTCTCCGGCCATATCGGAAAAGCCCGCGACGGTATCCTGGAGCTGAAAGCAAAGAACAACAGCCAGGGTCTGATCGATCTCGGCGTGACCGCGGGCGCAGAAGCTCTGGAAGGCGTGAAGGCTCTTCTGGTATTTGGAGAAGATCCGGATCCGGCCTGCCTGAAGGATCTCGAGTTCCTGATGGTCTGCGATACCCATATGACAGCGGCAGCCAAAGCTGCGGACGTGGTGATTCCGGGTACAGGATTTGCTTCCACCAACGGCACATACACCAACACCGAGCGCAGAATACAGGTGGTTAACCAGGCGATTGAGGAAGATGTGGCATTTACCAACTGGGAAGTTGCCGCAGAACTGGCTCACGTCTATGAAGTGGAAATGCCGTTCGACGAGGAGAAAGATATCTCCGACGAGATGAATGAGAAGCTTCCGGCGTACCGCAAGGCAGAAGCCGGCGAGATATCCGGAGGAGTGCTTGCCTGCAGGAATGTGAAGCTTGTTCCGGCGGCTGACGCGGCTCTGATCGCGCCTTTGAAATGTACGGATCAGCTCATGAACATGATCGACGGAAGGCTCCCGAATGCTGTTTAACTAACAGAAAAACGCAGAGCATTCAAGACTCGCGTGTGAGTCCTGCGCGGGCTTCGGGTCTGCTTTGGCAGACATTTTCAGAACCGGAGCTCTGCGCTCTCTGCCCTGTTTGAAAAGATCCCCTGTGTGGAAGAGATTCCATGCAGGGGTTTTTTGTGTCGCAGGAAATTACAGGAAATTTCGTTCTGTGAGATAAAAAGCCTCCGGCTGGATGCGCAGGATGGAAAAAGCGCGTTCTACTTGATTGGGTAATGAAGAATGTGAAAAAAGGATAAAAAAACCTTAAGAAAACGTAAAATATTGTGTGTTTTGTTGAAAATGGAACCAAAGTATGGTAAAATAATAACGATTTATTACCTGCGGATACGTGACAGGATAAAAACAGATCGTGGACATTGTCTGCGGGAGAGCACAGGGAAAGGAAAAAGCATGAATATTTTGTTTTATCTGGCGCCGAAAAGTGAAGTGGCATATCTTTATGACGATTATACTATGCGGCAGGCGATTGAAAAGATGGAGTATCACAAGTACAGTGCCGTTCCTGTGATCAGCAGAGACGGACATTATTTCGGAACGCTGACGGAAGGCGATATTCTGTGGGAACTGAAGCGCAGGGAGATCGTGGATCTCCACGAAATTGAGAACATTACCGTGCGGCAGATGCAGCGCAAGCGTGATAATCAGCCGGTCAATGTAAACTGCAGGATTGAGGATCTTGTGATGACGTCGATGAATCAGAATTTTGTTCCTGTCGTGGATGACAACGGAATCTTCATTGGTATTGTGACACGGAAAAGTATTATCGGATACTGCTACGGAAAATATAAAGAGATGTGCCAGGCTCAGGAAGCGTAATCGGACAGGCTGCGGGATATTCCCGCAGCCTTTTCCCTGTCCGGATACAATGCAGACTTTCACTTCGCGGACTGTAATAACATATTTTTCCGCATCAAAAGTATATTCTTTTTTTCTTGAAATTGTAATATTCCTATGATAAAATATTAAAACAAATTTAATAATTCAAAAGAAACGGGGAGATTCTTTATGATAAAAATGTTACGCTGTGGGGTATGTATCATTCTGCTGTCGCTTTTGCTCACTGGCTGGTCAAATCAGGTTTTTGCATCTGAACCGGAGAGTGAGCAGACTCAGACTGATCCGCCGCAGTCCGGACAGATAGAAGTTCCTCAGGAGGGAGAACCGGGCTGGTATCAGCAGGAAAATTACAAGTTTTATTATGATAAAAAGGGGAAACTGGTCACAGGCTGGATGAAAATTGCAGAAAACTGGTATTATTTTATGAAAACCGACCAGGAAACCGCACCCGTAGGAAGCATGGCAACAGGTCTTACAGAGATCAGAGGAAACCGGTTTTATTTTCGGTCCAGCGGGACGATGGTAATTGGATGGAATAAAAAGAGCAATGGCAAATTCCGGTATTTTGAGGAATCCGGGACGGCAGGAATTCTTGGACGTCTCTGCGTCGGCAAAAAGACTATTGGAAAAAATACATATATACTGAACTCAAACGGCGTTGCCAGAACGGGATGGATCAGCTATGAAGGATCCAGATATTACGGTCAGACGACAAAAAAGGCCGGAGATTTCGGATGCCTTTACAAAAGCGGATGGAAAAAAATCGGGGGATACTACTATTCCTTTACAAGCGAGGGGAAACTTAAAACAAACCGGTGGGTCGGCAATAAATTTTATGTGGATGCAGATGGAAAACGGCTTACAGACTGCGTGACGCCGGACGGATGGATCGTTGATGAGAAGGGGAAGCGTACCGTTCAGGCTGACGGATGGGTCAAAATCGGGAGTTCTGACTACTATTACGAGAACGGAAAAGCGGTGACCGGATGGAACAGGATCAACGGCAAAAAATATTATTTCGAATCGGACGGCACCATGGCAAAAAGTACAGTTGTGGACGGGATTCGGATTGATGAGAATGGAGTGGCCGATATAAATGCGTCGGTTTTGATTATCGCGGGACACGGACAAGGGGATCCGGGGGCAACTTCCACCATGGGAGGCATTCAGTACATGGAGTACAGCTATACCCGGGAATTTGCGTCCCTGATTTACAACAGGCTCAAAGCAAAATGCCAGAAGACGCAGGTGGTGATGTATGACCAGAATTACGACTGCTATCAGGTAAACGCCGGAAAGAAAACCGGGCCTTCCCCGAATTTCCCAAATTATGATTATGTGCTGGAAATCCATTTTGACGCTGCAGCCAAGGATTATACCGGGGACGGTGTTTACAAGGGCGTCAGCATACTGGTCAGCACCCAGAAGAAAGACTATGCTCTGGACGCGGCCATCGTAAAAGCGGTCGTCGCAACAGGATTCAAACAGTATGGAGCAGGGGTAATTGCGCGCAGTGATCTGATGAATATGAATCTGTGTCAGAGGCTTGGTGTTTCCTACGGGCTGCTTGAAAGTGCATTTATTGATGACAAAGATGACATGACATTCTATAATGGTCACAAAACTGCAATGGCAGATGCCGTAGCCTCTACAATTGCCGATTATTTTGAATAACGGTATATTGACAAAAAAACTGTTACTTGGTAGAATGGCATGAAATCAGTATAATTATACGAAAGCGGACAGCAGCCGCTTTTGTCTGAAAAGACGCGAAAACAGAGCAGGGGTATGATGCATATGAAAAAACGGGTATTATCATTGCTGGTGGACAATACTTCCGGTGTTTTGAGCCGTGTTGCGGGGCTGTTCAGCCGCCGCGGATACAATATTGACAGTCTGACCGTCGGCGAAACCGCCGATCCCAGATATTCAAGAATGACGGTCGTTGTATCGGGAGATGAGCTGATTCTGGATCAGATTACAAAACAGCTTGCCAAGCTGATCGATGTCGTGGACATCAAGATCCTGGAAGGGGACAACAGCGTCAGTCGTGAACTGGTGCTTGTGAAAGTGCGTGTGGACGCACAGGAACGCCAGGCGATCATCACGATCGCAAATGTGTTCCGCGGAAACATTATTGACGTAGGAAGCGATTCTCTGATTATTGAGCTTACCGGACAGCAGTCCAAGATCGACGCGTTTATCCAGCTGCTCGAGGGACACGAGATTCTGGAGCTGGCGCGCACCGGCATCACGGGACTTTCAAGAGGGTCGGATGACATACGTTATCTGTAATATCAGCTGGGATGCGCAGGGATTCAGAATCGAAGATGTCTGCTGACGCAGAACTGAATCCCGCGCACAAGACTCGCGGGCGAGTCTTGAATAAAAGACCGGTCCGGGGAACTGTTTGATAATGATATAAAAGGGCGGTACAATGCTGTGCCGGCACCTTTTATAATAAAAAGAAATGAGGATGAGGAAAAATGGCAGCAAATATCTACTATCAGAAAGACTGCAACCTTTCTCTTCTTGAGGGAAAGACAATCGCAGTAATCGGCTACGGCAGCCAGGGACATGCACATGCGCTGAACGCGAAGGA
>CANQUH010000013.1 GCA_947626965.1 uncultured Lachnospiraceae bacterium | reverse complement strand
CGCAGTTTGCGCTGCCAGTAATAATAGGATTTTTCAGAGATTCCGTTTTGTGCCAGCCACTGCTTCTGGGTCTGGCCAGCCGGGCGTGCCTGGCACTGGCTGATGACCGATCTCCAGCTGGCCGCGCGGATTTCATGGGTCGTTTTATCCATAATAACATCGCTCCTTTAGAAAACTAACAGTTTTTTGAGTTTTCTAAAGTATCTCATAAAACCTGCCGGTTTGGAAGGCGAGTGATTTGACGTTTACGCGATTACGTCAGCCGCCGGACTTTATGAAAGGGGGCTGGTGCTATGGTTACATACAGTGATTTATTTACTTTTGTGATTATGCTTTGCGCCGTGATAACTCTTGTTATTACCATCACGAAACGCAAAAAGTAGCGCCCTCGATCTGGTAAACTAAGGCGCTACTTCAGACTTTAGCTTGCCGGCGGCTAGGCCATATCTAGCTTTCGGCTCTCTTGTTAAATATATTATATGCCATAGACAGGAAAATTTCAACCACAAATTGAACCGTCCCAATGCACCAACACCAGAACGGCTACTGTTCACTCCGTGACCAGCTACTCCTTTTTCAAGGTTTTCCAGCTCTTGCTGTGTTATTCAAACTCGGCGTGTTCTTTGTTTTTATTAACTATATTTATTCAAGTTTTGTGCAAATATACACTATTTTTTACTTCCTTGAGAGTTGAAAGTTTTCAATAAAAGAATAACCCTTCCGCATGGTTTTATGGTATTCTTTAGTTCCCACACTTAAGAAAGGCATAAACCACGGAAAGAATTATCCTGTATATGAGTTTACCATACTTTCCGGTGGTTTTCCATACAATTATGAAAATTTTATTGAAAATATTCTCTCTCGCTTTGAATCCTGCTTCTCTCGTAAGGCCGCCTCTGGCTGGTTTGTCATCCTCACCACCGGGCTGATGCTCCGCTCTGACAGGCTGGAGATCACTTCCGTGATCCGTGACCTCGCTCTCATCTTTTAAGGAAGAGGGAACGGTATGCATGGAGATCGTCACAAAAGCGAAAAGATCCTGCACGGCTTATGAAAAGCCGGGGCCCCGCAGGCCTGAAAGAGGGCGTCCGTCCATCTGATGGATCTTTGTCTCCCATGTAGGGCAGTTCCAGGAAGCGGACATGGAACTCTATGGGAAAAAAGAACATGTCCGTTATTACAACATTGACCTGCTGTGGGGACAAAAGCTGTACCAGGAGCTGCGGTTCGTGCTGGCAGAGATCAATGGTTCCCGGACAATACTGGCCAGTACCAGCCTGACACTGGAGCCGGTATCCATCATCCGGTTGTACAGCTGCCGGTTCCGAATCGAATGCACGTTCCGGGAACTGAAACAGCAGGTGGGTGCGTTCTGTTACCACTTCTGGACAAAACACATGCCCAGGCTGAACCATTATCAGAAAAAGGATGAGCCGTCCCCTCTTGAGCAGGTGAAAACAGAGAGTTCCCGGAAAAAAGTACTGGAGACAGTACGTGCCATCGAGATGCACATGATGCTGTCCTGCATCGCGATGGGGATCCTTCAGATCCTGTCCATCCGTTTTATGGGAAAGGTCAGGCCGGACCAGCTCCGATACCAGAGGATCCCATCAAGAGGGAGGATATCGGAGGCTGCGGTGATGGATTATCTGAGGAAACATTTTTCCGTCTTTTGAATCAAATCCCGGAATTACGCATAACGCGGATAATTCAGGAACAGCAGGAGGATAAGCCAGAAGTCTGTGAGGATCTGCTGGCTTCTTAATGGTACAAACTTTTAACTCTCAAGTTATATTTAATCATCAAACATTGAGCAGCTAAGTTTACAATCGGGATATGCGGGATTACCACATGCTACACAACATGATGGTTTACCACAGCAAGTTTTTCTATTATTGTTTGAAACATCTTGTTTAGTACTTTTTCTTTTCTTAATTTGCATAGTAATGCCTCTCCTCATATAATTTTTGTTAATTTAGTATATTATATCAAATTACATTATGTATTGCAACCCTGTCTTTAAGTTTTAACACCGTGATTTTTAGAGTATTAAGCTCATCACGTACAATCATTTCTCACTTTCTTATATTTTTGCTGACATTTGATATACTGTTAAACACTCATAGCATTACAGTCATTTTTTCATAACACCAAATTTCTTCATAAAAATTATTTCCTTTCTATTCCCTTTAGTCTATTTCTAAAATATTTTTTATGTGTTGTTTAAGTTTTCTTCGATAATTACAATACTCTTGAATCAATTCATCACTACCACTAAATCTTCTGAAAATAGCCACACAGCCGCCTCCACAATCTACGAAATCTTTACAATTTTCACATGGAAAATTCAATATATCCATATATTTGCCCTCTGCATCAGTAAAGATTTTAGATATTGAACTGTATCCAAACGTCTCAACGCCTAATGCATCACATATTGTAGATTCCCCATTGGGATAAACCGAAATAAATTTACAACAATTGATATACGGATGAGTTACCTGTGATAATACAGCTTCTATTTCAGATTGAATAGGATCAATTCGCACCATTTTATACGTTCTATGGCGAATCCAGTAGTCAGCTAACTTGATGATATACTCCAAGAATTGTAAAGGTCTGATAGCATAATCAGCTAAACCCCCATCTCCCATATCAAAACATGGATTAAATCTAACCTGTCTAATATTCTTATGAGACAAAAAATATTCTAAAGCACCTATTGGATCATGTACATTTGCCACATTAACTGTTGCAATACATTTTATCTGAATATCATGTTGTGAAAAAAAAGAAATGGTTTCATCCACCTGTTTGAATACAGGATTATTATGATAGTCTACTCTTAACTTATTCAGTTCATTTGGTCCATCAATACTGATACCGATTTTTAGTATGTCACTATTTTCTAACAATAATTGTTTCATTTCAGCATCAATAATTCCATTGGTCTGAATGGACAACTTACTTTTCATCCCTTTTTCCCTAAAAGCTGAAATAGTTTTACTTACAGTGTCACGGTTCAAAAGTGGTTCCCCTCCATGTAATATTATGTCACAAGCCGCTGGCAATGCTAATATTATATCTTTACACTCTTTACTACACATGGATTTTTTGTACGACTTCTTTGTTTCTGAGCAGTATCTACAATTCAGATTGCACTTTGTGCCATTTATTTTGAACAATATTGTATTGGGATCAAGTCTATTATGCGAACAAACTTCCATCCATATCCTCCTTTATACTATGAGATAACACTCACAGAATTACTCATTTTTGATAATGTATTGTATCTTGAAAAGTAGAGATATACAGTACTTGAGGTAATGCTTTCTCTACATGCATTTGCAAAAGTACCAGCATAAAGGAAATTTGCCTCCTTGGAATAAGAAATATACTTTTTGATAAACAAAGTCTTCATTTTTTCCCGCAAATGGCTAGGACAATTACCTATAAGTTGAAGATAATGATTTCTTGCTACGCCTTGAATATGTTCCTGTTCAGCAACTTCACTTACAGCATTTTGTAGTTGTTCAACTTGAGGTATTCCTTTACCTTGAATAATTTCATGAAACAGTGGTATAGCCTCATTACTATCAAGCAATTCTGATACTAAATTCCATAATGTCATCCAATTTTGGTTCTCTACAGCATACGCATAATGCTTGCTCACCATTTCATCGCTAGTATATCCTATCGTATATCTTGGCCCCAAATCTAATAATGCCAGTTTTTTATACTCAAACGACCAATAAAACTCCACATCAAACCCAGAAATGCCTAAACTGTGCAATTCAGCAATAGCTTTAGCTGCACAGTTTAAAATCAACTCTCGTTCTATCATTCCATTCCTCATCAAAAAACCGACTGGATAAATACTGTTAAATCTTTCCATAACAAGTATTTCACCCCAAATATCATTATGTTTGTCATATCGAATAACCTGTGGTGTCACAAAAGATATATTAGTTTCTTGACAAGCCATTAATGAATCTACCTGCAATGCACAGCTTATAAATCTTTCAGCATCATAAGGCACTTTAACTGCATATTCTTTTCCATCCGTATAGTAAGAATAAACTTTACTATTGCTACCCTTTCCAATCAATTTCAAATTATCCAATTTATTCATAAGGCCTCACTCTCCGAACAGGAACAAACTCTTTCCAGCCAAATAATTGTGGATATTCTACCCAAGGTCCCTCACACATAGAATAAAATAAACATTGCTCACATGCTTTAGCTTTTGTTTTGAGACACTCTTCTCTATGTCTTGAGAAGTGCATTGCTCCCTTTTTATCCAAAACAATAATATTGTTCAGCTGTTCAAGCTCCGCTATATTTCTTTCAAATCCTCTCATCATGCAAAACGGAATTGCTTCACTTTTAACAACAATACCTAACTGATTCCCAAGGGTTATTGCATTCTGAACTTCTTTAGCCGCAGAAGATATAGTGGGAACCAGTTCGTGATGCTGCTCCGCCCGTCCAGTAATGTGAATAAAAGCAAACTGAATACTATCCGCCAAGTGGTTCTTGGCCACAAACGCGACTATCTCAGATAAACTGTTCAAGTTATACTTTGAAATAACACAGTTTAACACCACAGGTATCCTTAACTTTGATAACTTAACAAGATTATTAAACGTATTAACAAACGATTCCTTCGTTCCGGTAAAGTTCTCATGCATCTCCCGGTTACATCCATGTAATGATACACCAAAACTCGTGATTCCAGCTTTTACCAAATCATTTACATTTATCAATAATGTCTTTAAAGTAAGATTTGTTTGAAGTTGAATTGCCGCAAATCCTTTATTTTTAAATATCTCAATAATGCGAAGAATATCAGGATGTAATGTTGGCTCTCCTCCAGTAAGTACAACTTTAGTATTACAGATTTCATTAAATGTCATGCTCTTTATATGCGCAATTATATTTGATACAACAATTGTGCTTTTATCATTCTTTATCTTATCATCCTGGCAGCAGAGCAGACAATGATTATTACACTTATATGTTAATTTTATATCTAAAATGTTCATACTATCTACGCACACTTTCTATTCTGCTTTTAATAAACTCAATCATTCTTTTCATCTCATCACAGTACAACTGCTCTTCTCCATTTTTACCAAAAAACGAGTATCTACGTCTTACAGCCAAACATCCTCCATAGCAAATATTTTGATATTCACAGCCTTTACATTTTGCAAGCAAAAAATCTAGTTGATCAAATAATGGCTGCGGCTTCTTTACCAAGAGTTCCTCAATACTGTCTTGATCATATAAATTAGGATACATTCCATCTTCAAAAGTAAAGTTGTCACAAGCAATCACTCTGCCATTAGGATAAACACTCAGGAAATGACTACATTTTTTTTCACAGAAGTTGCAGAAAGAGTTTTCTATTCCCTCAAGACTTTTAATTATACTCAGGCTTGGTTCCACATTCAGCTTTTCAAAGTAACAATTATCAAACATTATATTAAAGAAGTTGATAACAAACTGAGCATACTCATTGGGAAGAATTCCCCATTCGGGAACACTTCCATCAGACCACATATCATAACATGGATTGAGTTTCAAAAATCTAATATTACTAAACTGAGATACAAGGTCAAATAATTCTTGCTCTCTTCCCAGTGCTTCCTGTGTCAATGTTGCAATCATCCCTGTATTCAAATTTCTACTCTGCAATTTTTTCAAAACTCGAATCACATCAAAATATGTAGGTTTTCCATCCTTACTTTTCCGATTTGAATTGGCAGATTCATCTCCATCAAGACTGATTGAAATTCCTACAACATCCCTGTTTATCTCAAAAAAATCAAGCCATTCATCATCAATCAATATAGCATTCGTCTGAAAACCAAAATAAACATCGTCACGCTGTTTACGCCATTTCTTAATAATCTTATCATAATATTCAATCGAAAGTAAAAGAGGCTCTCCTCCATGGAACAGAACTGTCAGGTTTTCCACGGAAGCCGTTTGCTTCATAAGTATATCTATATCATTAAGGGTAACTATATTATCTTCAGTTAATTTAACCAGCTTTTTTCGCGCTTCAGCACAATACTTGCATCCGATATTACATGCTGTACCAGCATTTTTGAGAATTAATACTAAATCATGATTACTAATTTCCATAAGCTTTCTGATAATCCTTCCATATTCCTTCACAATTATTATTATACCGGCATGACGTACAATAAGAAAATTTCCTTTTATCGAGTTTTCTGAATATATGCCACTGCTTGCCATCCTTCATTCTAAATTGATGCTCAACTATTTCCAGAGCTAAAAAATCCTCCTGTTCCTCTTGAATAATAGCCTTAGTCTGTTCCCCAATAAAACATCTTGGAAATGCCTGAAGAATAATTGGCACATGATATTCACTCTTAAAAAATTCAAAAAAAATTCTTTCTGTATCTTTTTTCTCCAAATCCACCTCCCTAATGACATCTATAGGAAAGCTAACACAATGCGGATAAGCAATAATAATGCTTGATGCGCCAATCTTTTCATAAACTCTACAAATGTCGGTTAAGCTATCCGTAAATTTTGTGAGTACGATTTTACCTATTATCCGAACCCCTGCATGCAAGATTATTTTCAAACTCTCAATGGCTTGGTTGAAACCATTATTACTTCTGCATATATAATCATGTCTTTCGGCATTTGCACTATGAAGTGGAATCATGAACTCAAGCATATCTAGATGCTCATCACAACATCCGCAAATTTCTTTTATCTTTTCGGGCATCGAACCATTAGTTTGAACCTGCACACGACACCCGTTATCTAACGTATATGTTATAAGATCAGTCAAGTCCTCTCTCAATGTTGGCTCTCCGCCAGTAAAGACTATTTTAGTTGCACCATTATTTATCGCTGTCTGAATTGCCTTAAATGCCTCATCTTTTGATAAATCATTTGCGTTCTCTTCCATAGCGCGAGTACGCTTTACCTGCACAACGCAATGTCGACAATAATGGTTACATTTATATCCTAATACAATATGCGATTCAATTTTCCGATAATTTTCTAAATAGCCCATATACTATTACTCTCCGCCCTTATTAATAATTACCGTACAGTTTTGAGTCATTTTTTTCAACGTATCTTCGACTGATGTGCAAATTCTTATTATACTATCATCAATAGCAATAATAGAATCAAATATGGGATGAATCAAATAGGCTGTAAGTTGAATTAAAGCTTGTTCTTCTTTACTCATATTGGACACCTTGGTAAAACAGTTATAGTTTCCAAGTCCAAAAGCTACAACCGTTTCGAACGCTTCAATCAACTGACGATTCGCTGAAACATCATTCTTTATAATCCTAAGTAAATCAATAAATGAACAGTGCATAAATTGGCTATATCCTACAGTTGGGTGATCCAAATCCCTATATGGCTTACTCAACAATGCTCCGTTACATGCCATGCAAAGCGAAACACGTTTGCTTTTGCGAATCTCCTCCGCCAATGCCTCGTCTTCCATGTACCTCAATTCCTTCGTTACAAGCCTATTCAACCCTTCCCAATAGTACTCTTTATTTTTTTCATAGAACTTTCGCCTCCTATCTCCAAATAAGAGTACTATTTTTTCTTCTTCAGTCAAATCGTCAAACCGTCTGAAAATATCTAATCCATAGTTCTTTTTTAAATACTTCTTCGCAATAGTATAATTTGTTCTTTTTTTTAGCATTTTTTCAACTGACGGATGAATTGTTCCACTTGAGAAAGCAAGAGAAAAATCAAATTGTTCAAGCTCTCCGGCTCCTTTACATATCGGGCACTTTCCCAATAGGCTTGCCGGTGAAAATGCATCAGGGACAAAATTCTCACCAGTCATAGTATTTACCGATATTGGTAAGAAGTATCTTGAAATAGCGGCATAAAGCCCTAATGCATCAACAATACGTGTCTTTCTACCAAATGAAACATTACCTATTCCTACTGGTCGAATAATTGGTATCCTACATTCACTAAATTGATCATCGGTATCTTGCCCTTTCACAAAAAATGCATTTGCCGGCAATGCGGCATCCAAGTACTTTTTATTTGTATAATTAAAGAGTTTATCTATGTCAATTGGTAGAACACTGATATAGTTGATAGCATTCCTCCTAATGATAATATTATCAATCAACTGTATGTCATTATTTCCTGTAATTGTCTCCATGAGGCAATCTTTATTTTTCTCAATTTGAATTCTTTTTCCCTGTAATGCTCTGCCTGTAGATGTATCTGCACATTTAAGGTTATCTACACTACCCGAAAATACAACCCTTCCCCCATTTTTTCCAGATGAAGGTCCAAATTCAATAGCATAATTGCATCGAGAAATGAAATCAACATTGTGCTCAACAACAATTACTGTGTTCCTGTTCTTAATAATCTCAGAAATGATATTCAATAACTTGCCAATATCAAACGGATGTAACCCTTTTGAAGGTTCATCAAGAATATATACATTATCCCTCTCAGCATTAGAAAGCACATTAACGAGCTTAACTCTCTGAATCTCACCTTTAGACAATGTCTTTGAGGATCTGATTAAAGAAAGATAGCCAATTCCAATTTTCTCACATAAACTGAATAGTTTATTCAACTTTTTGTCATCCTGCACCAAAGGAATTATTTGTTTTAAAGAAGTTTGCAAGAACTCTAATATGTTTAATCCCTGATACTCGATTCGCAAAACTTCTTCACTAAACATTTTGCCTTCACAATTAGGACAAGTCTCATACACCCCTTCTTCTATTTCAATGCGTCCCTTTCCACCACACACCGGACACTTTCCTTCGGAAGAATTAATCATAAAATTTCCCTGCCCAAGTCCACTTGTTTTAGCATAAAGCTGTGCAATTTTATCATTAATTTCAAGCAAACTACCAACATTAGATGTTACAGTTCTTGCGGCATTTTTTTGTCCAAGGTTTTCAATATGTTTTATTCCAAGTTTTTTTCCGTTGGCACTAAGATATGGTATTAAACAATGGTTAACAAAAGTAGATTTTCCGCTACCAGACACACCACAAATAACAATCAAGTTATTCATTGGAAATGCTACTGATTGGTGCTTTATATACAATGCCGAAAAATCTTCCATATGAATAGTTTTTGATTTAAAATCTGAAGATATTATAACTGCTGGCTCATTGTTTGTAGTAATATTACTCAATATACTAAATTTCTTATAATTTCTATCACTGCCTTCCAGCCAATCACTGCTTTGTATTTTACCACCCTCGGCTCCTCCACCAGGTCCTAATTCCAAGATATAATCACATGTAGATAATATTTGTTTATTGTGTTCAATGAGTATTACAGTATGTCCCATTATTTTAAATTTATGCAATAATGCTGCTATTTTCTCAATATCCTTCTGATGTAAACCGGTAGTAGGTTCATCCAGCAAAATACAAGTGTTTGTAACATTTCCAGAAAAAAATGAACACAATCTTAAACGCTGAAGTTCTCCGCCACTTAAGGTTGTGGACTGTCTATTCAACTCAAGATAGTCACAACCTACATCCTCATATATACTAACTTTTGCTTTTATCTGCTCAAGTATAACTCTTTCATCAGGAGCCGCTTCTGTAATCCAATCATCAGTCTTCTCTCCAAGTTCATGAAGATTCAATGATAACAAATGCCTTAAAGCTGTTCCACGGTAGGTAATGTACTCAGTTATCTTGTCTAAACGATTACCGTTACACTCAGGACAAACTTCATCCTGGACATACTTACTGAGCTTGGCAGTTCCTTTTCCCGCCCGATAACTCTCCACTGTGTATGTTCTAAATCCTAAAAATTGCTCTGACTTCTTTCCTCCGTTGGATCCACGGCGATCTGTAAATGTAATCAGTTCTTCAGAGCCATCCAATACGATTCTCTGCTGTATCTCATTCAATTCTCTAAATGTGCTATTCCAAGAAAAGTCATATTTTATAGCAACGGCATCTAAGAATTTTTCTGTAACGGTTGTGTACTGGATTCCTTTATCAGTTATTGTCGGTATACCTCCGTTATTCATCGGTACATCCTGGGAAATGAAAGACTGAATATTACAAGTTATAATTCGTCCAGACCCAGAACAACGTATACATGCGCCACCACCATCTTGTTCTGAAATGTTAAATGAAAATAACTTCTTACTCTTCTTCGGAAGAACAGTATGACAATGTTTACATATAGTATGAATTCCAGTGTCAACTATAGAGTTATTTTCCAAAAGCATTATCCGAAGAGATATATTTGCACATCTTTTTAATGTTTGAGCAACTTTGCTAAGTTTCTTAGAATCAACCGTTAAAAAAAACCGTGCATACCCATCTTTGATTTTTTTCATTTGAGACTTATTACCTTTATCATAATATTCAGTTTTTTGAATGATAAAGTTCTCTTTAATCGCAGTTACCCTTTCATTATAACGAGCATCACACTTCACATCAACAAAAGCAGAATATGGTATGTTTGGAACAATGTCAAACGTATTATTTTCAACTTGATTATTGCAGATCGGGCAATGATAATTTCCATGCAAAAAATAAAGCTCTCTAAGCAATGAATGGATACCTGAAATTGTAGACAATGTAGAATTTGGATTATTCACGCTATTCACAACATCTATCATCAATGTAGCAGGAAGATTATCAATGGACTCTACTGACACAATTGTATTACTTGCGACCAATCCTCTTTCAAACATTGGAAGTGAAAAAGCATAGTTCTGCGCTCCATATGCTGAAATCACCTCTTTAACAAATGTACTTTTCCCCGATCCAGATACACCAGCAATACCTATCACTTTACCAATCGGCAATTTTGCATCTAGATTCTTAAGATTATTTGCATATGCATTATTCACTAATATTTCCATACTAATCAACATTTTGCCGCTACACAGTAATACAAATTCGGTTGAAGAGACTATATTACCTTGCGTTTGGCTTCCTTTCTTTTTCCCTTATATCAACATATACACTATAAAACATAAAGTAAAAGTAGAATAATCACCATTCATTCCTTTCAGCTTTGGTTGTTGCGCCAAACTC
This sequence comes from uncultured Lachnospiraceae bacterium, assembly GCA_947626965.1. Lineage (GTDB taxonomy): Bacteria > Bacillota > Clostridia > Lachnospirales > Lachnospiraceae > Choladousia. Next base: position 31,677 of record CANQUH010000013.1, on the reverse strand, counting down.
ACGTACTTCCTGTCTGCTGTCTTTTCTGAAACAGGCGACGATAAGTTTTTTGTGCAAGCCAATACCACAACATTTGTCGTAAATCTTATCCATAATGGCACCTCCGTGGATGAATTTACGGCACGGTACCCTTTCGGTTGTCATTTTATTGTACGTCCGGCTGGACAGATGATGGTGCAAATGAGAGTACCTGAAATCAGTTTACTGTACGGGCTACAGGCCCAAAATCCAGCTGATCTTTACCGTTGGATTTAATATACGCCAGCGGTTGGGAATGAGCAATAACTCCCATCTGCATGGGAGGTACTGTTAATAAGGATGGTGTTCCTGTCTGCCAGCAGGAGCTTCCCATGCATAGATACAAAACTGAACTTGAACGGAACAAGTGCAAGTTTCGATGCCTGAAGATTAGCTTAGCTTCGCTGTAGGACAGCTCTCTTGTACCTGTGAAAATCCCTACTCCGATACAAAGTATGATTCATCTTCTTTTAAAAGACAATCCCAAACTCTTCAATAACCTGCCCAAAAACAACAGGCAATGGAAACTCAAATACAGCGCAAGGACATCTGCGAAACGCTGCAACAAACGTGAGCAAGCGGACTATAATCTGGAAAGCAACAGATACCGATCCTTCAAATGTGTTACTACTCATTTTACGTCCTTTTTCCCAAAATTTTCCAATTGACTGGGCTAAGATGATCGTCACTTCTCAAAATTTTTCAGCCAACGGGAGCACGCCAAAGATTCTGAAATCTTATTTATCTGAATTGTCCCAAAATCAACTTTTTCCACATATTTATAAGCAAAAGTCGTTGAAGCAAATCCTCAAGAAGCCCTTCAGCTTACATGTCAATTGGACTGATACAACGACCTTATACTCTTCTTTCAATTGAATTTTACCAATTATTGTGATTGGAATGATTTGTATGAGATACAACACCACAATTGTGTTCTTGTTCATGCAACTCGTTCAAAAACTTAAGAAAGTCCTTCTTAGCCTCATCCGAAAAATCACCAACAAACTGATACTCCTTTTTAGTAGCATTATCCACCTGTTCATTCTCCTTCCTATACAAATTCATACACTTAGATCCATGGTATTTATATAATACAATTTTTTGTTTTACTTGTCAATAGTGTAAGCAAATTTCAACAAAACAAACACATAAATGGTTCTCAACTCTCTGCCCTAAAAACCTTTCTTTTTCAAAACAAGACCTGTTCATTAATAAATTGCGCCGGAACGAAACTTATATTAAACCACTTTTTCTCCACAATGTCATCTTTTGACCTCGTATCTCTATATATTTCAGCATACTCAGGATACCACTTCCTTATTGCTGATATAATACCAGTATTCCGTCTACTTTCTTCTCGGACTCATCCATTTTATATCTTCCGCCTAGTAATAATCCTGGATATTTACTTCTAGACCATCCTGATCTTTTCAGTTTCCCCCATTACTGTTCATAAACTCCTGCTATTTCACAGTTGCTACAGGTTCTCCGGGCGGATCATCCTCATCACACGCTGGATGATGTCATGAAATGGAACACTATTCCTCAATTCAATATATCACTTCAGATACTATACAGACTTCCATTTCTAACGATATCAGGAACAGGTCAAACTGCCATATGACAGACATTCTTTCGGAATACGTTGCAAAAGTTTTTGTCATACTATCCCCATGATAAAAACTATTAGATTATTCGTCACATATTTCTAATGTCATATTTCTAGATCAACTTCTGGATAATATTTTTCATTTCTATAGTAAAAGATCTTCTTCAGATTTATTTTACAAAAAATTTTCATAGACTCCTTAAAACAAAAACTTGTAAAGTGTTATTTCTTTATTTGGGTCCCAAAAACTTACCCCCATTCAAATGTATCATATGCTCCGGCATCTCAGCAATCCAAACCTCCGTCTCCCATGCCAGTTCATTAGAAAATCTCTTATACGTCTTAAAATCCAGAAATGCTGTGACAAATATCTTTCCAGCTTTCACATTCTTAGTCATTTCTGTAATTTCAAGAATCCGTTTCGGGTCCATCGGGCCCACTGAAGTAACCGACTCTATAAAATAAATCCAGTTTTTATCTTCTCTATACAACACCACATCCGGCATTTTATCATGAAGTGTAATTTCAAATCCAAGCGCAGTCAATTTCTCTATGTTTTTTACCAGATCTTTCTCAATGGTATCTCCTACATATAAACATTCAGAATGCGGCGCAAATCTGGAAGCAAATTCCTCTATAATTGCTTTTTGCAGTTCATTATGTTTCCCTGTAGAAAATTTATAATCTGCTCCGTTTATTTTTACAGGCATCATTGTCATTTTCTTTTTGGAAGCATAAATGTCTACCAGTCTGTCATGATATTTCATATATCGTGAAACCGCTGCGTTCCAGCCCGCGCTTTGAAAGTATTTTATCATTTCCAATGTTTCATCCGTCAATCTGTATCTATAATTTGGGCTGTTCGTTGCTTTCCCATTATCCTCTGCAACGGCTGCTGTTCTAAACCGATGCAGCGCTTGTTTCCGAAAGGTCTCCCGACTGTTTTCAGCGTAAGTAATTCCATAATATGTATTCACAAATTGAATGATCTCATGGATGCGAATCCATTCATTAGTTGCCTGACTCCATCTCATATCAGGCTTAATTCCCGCCATTGCCAGTAAAGTATAACAGCATAAGTCCGCCTGCTGAGCTTTCGGCATTCCAATATAGTTCAGAATTTCTCTTGCATCATCAACCTTAGACACAGTACTCCTCCAGGATTATATTACAATTTTCTTCCGACATATCTTTACTTTTCATAACTTTTCTTCCCATTTCCTGTATAACATCCAGACCCGGAACCGGCATCGAATTAATTTCTGTTGAATTAACCTGTGTCGAGCCATTTAATATACGATAATATTTGTCATATACCGAAGAATTAAATAAAACATACAATCCATATACCAGACATTCCGACATTTCCCTCGTCAATCCATCAATAAAATTAATTTTATTCTGAGTACTGATTTTTGTATATTGAGGAAAATTCTTTGCCAGATATACACCGCACTGAAGCCTGCGAGGTTCTTCTTTCGCAGTAAATCGTTTCACAAATAAATAATTACGATTATCCTGCATCAGTCCCTTTTGCTCTGTCACCATATATTCATGTTCTTTTTGTATTGGAAAATGTACTTCTCCTTCCTTAATATGCTGAGAATAAAACAGAGGGATTGCTCCTTCTTCCTCTTCATCTCTGAGAATATCCCAGTTTCTGAAATCTACAGTAAGACCTGTCTTCATTCTTAATCCAATATCCGGAAGTGTGTTTTTCCATTTATGCAATTTATTAAGAACATCCATTTCATCCTTATTCGTCACCAGATATACATAGAAATCCTCTCCGGCTACAACCAGATCATATGGCACTTCAAGTAATGAACACCTGCTGAAATCTTTATTTGAATTTGTTGAAGTTATCGTAACAGATTCCGGTTTTATATTCGTTTTCTTTACCTTAACTATTATCGTTTCCTGCAATACATCTTCTTTATCAAAAACCTTATTTCTGCTTCCAAATAAATGTATGTGCATCAACTTTCCTTCTGATAAAAAATAGCTTCTAAAACGTTTGAAATATGCTCCCGACGTCCATGACCTTGGTATGATATATACCAGTTCTCCATCTTCTTTCAAATTAAACAATCCCATTGCGGCAAAAATAAAATAAAGATTAGGAGCCCCATAACATACCTCTGGCATGGCAATTGCCTCTGGAGCGTCTTTTGGTATTTTCATATATGGCGGATTTCCAATAACCAGATCATATTTTTTCGGATCCCAGTTTCCTCCTAACATATGATTAAAATCCAGATACTGACTCGTAATATAATTTTCTGTTAAAATGATACTACTAATTTTCTTTCGGGAACAGGTCTGCATATAGGACAAATTTTCCTTTAAAAGAGAAAAAACATTTTCATCAGTCTCATAGCATGTAATTTCGATTTCTTCTATTTCTTCTATAGAGTCCAGTCTTTCAGCCAGCGCACATGAAAGAATTCCTGAACCCGCTCCCGCATCCAAAATAGTTAATCTTCTCTGATGCGGAATCTCAAACAGATTTGCCATATACCTGGCTGTTTCCATACTGGTAAAAAACTGCCCATATATTTTACGTTCTTTTTTAGGCATACTGTCAATATACTGATTTGTTCTTTCAATTATCTTTTCTAACATTATATTCTGTATCACCTGCCTGTCAGTTGTGACCTGATTATAACCTATATTTCATTTGTTTTCAATGGTTAGAACAAATGTTCTTTCATTTCATCAATGCTGCATAGAAGCACGCCGTTTAGCTCATTACTTGCGGAAATAAAAAATCTCACTGACTTTTCCGGCAGTTTTCAGATAGAAATGCAATTATTTCCACCTTCCTTATTACTTGCGTAAACTCAGTAAGATTTTTTATATTATTGAAGTAATCACTCAGTATGTAATGTGAAATATATTTTCAAATTATCGTCAGTTCCTAAACAAATTCTTAAAATCGTGCAAACACTGGCTTTTCAAGCCTATCTCATCACTCAAACTCTATCGTCCCCGTCGGCTTCGGCGTAAAATCATACAGCACGCGGTTCACCCCCGGCACTTCATGCGTGATCCTCTCCACGAGATGACACATCAGATCAAACGGAATATTCTCCACAGTCGCAGTCATCGCATCTGTCGTGTTGACGGCACGGATGATCACGGACCACTCGAACGCGCGGGCGCCGTCCTTGATTCCGGTTGATTTGAAATCCGGAACAACGGTAAAGTACTGCCATACTTTGCCTTCCAGACCATGTTTCGCAAACTCTTCCCGCAGGATCGCGTCCGACTCGCGGACTGCCTCAAGACGGTCGCGCGTGATCGCACCCGGGCAGCGCACGCCGAGTCCCGGTCCCGGGAACGGCTGACGGTACACCATGCCGTCCGGCAGACCAAGCTGCTTTCCTACAACGCGCACTTCATCCTTGAACAGGATTTTAACCGGCTCCACGAGCTCAAACTTCATATCTTCCGGAAGTCCGCCGGCATTGTGATGCGCTTTGATCCCTTTCTCGCTCTCCAAAATATCCGGCCAGATCGTTCCCTGGGCAAGAAACTCGATGCCGTCCAGTTTTCGCGCTTCCTCTGCAAATACCTCAATGAACTCTCCGCCAATGATCATCCGTTTCTGCTCCGGGTCGGTAACTCCGGCCAGTTTATCCAGAAAACGGTCCGTCGCGTCCACATAGATCAGATTTGCGTTCATCTGATTGCGGAACACCTCGATCACCTGCTCCGGCTCTCCCTTTCGGAGAAGGCCGTGATTTACATGCACACAGACCAGCTGCCGGCCGACCGCTCTGATCAAAAGCGCCGCTACAACTGAAGAGTCAACGCCGCCCGAAAGCGCGAGCAGAACCTTCTTGTCTCCCACCTGCTCCCGAAGCGCCTTTACCTGCTCCTCGATAAATACTTCGGCAAGTTCTGGTGTCGTAATTCTTACCATGTCCTCTGGTCGTCTCTCATTCGCCATTTTTCTTACCCCCTGTAAATTTTATCGTGTTCCTGTTACATTTTGCAGCCAATGTCTCATTTCTGTGATGCTTTGTACTTTCAGAATTCTCCATCACATCTTTCCTCAAGCCCGGCGCTGTCATCTTTAATCTATATCATGATGCCAGGGTCAGAAGGTATTTTGCCCCTTCAGGTTCTCTTATAGTAACATTCTGATCAGATAAACGCAAGTGGAAAAAGGCAGAGGGAACGTCCCTCTGCCAAAACCGCAAGACATTGTACCTGTCGGGCAGATCCACTAATGCTGAAAATAATACCCCACGCCCCACTTCGTATGTACATACTTCGGTTCGCTCGGGTTCTGCTCAATTTTCTCACGCAGTCTTCTGATATGAACATCCACAGTCCTCACATCACCGGGATACTCATATCCCCAGACAATATTCAGAAGGTTCTCCCTGCTGTAGACCTTGTTCGGATTGAACACAAGAAGCTCCAGCACATCAAATTCCTTCGCGGTCAGGTTAACTTCCCGGCCCGCAACGCTCACCCGCCTGCCCTCACAGTCAAGCGTCAGATCACCTACATCAACTATTTTGCCGCGCGGCTCCGCGGCTGTCTTCTGGGAAGTCCGGCGAATGATTGCTTTCAGACGCGCCTTGACCTCGAGGATGTTAAACGGCTTCGTGATATAATCATCCGCCCCGTACTCCAGCCCCAGAATTTTGTCCATATCATCGCCTTTCGCGGTCAGCATCACGATCGGCACATCAGAAAACTCGCGAATCTGCTGACAGACCTCCAGACCGTCGATCTTGGGAAGCATCAGATCCAGCAGAATAATATCATACGCCTTTTCCTTCGCCATACGCACGGCCTCTTCTCCGTCAAATGCAGAGTCAACTTCCATATCGTCCTGTTCCAGACTGAAACGAATCCCTTTCACGATCAGTTTTTCGTCATCCACAACCAATACCTTTTTTCCCATAATATGCTCCTTTATACTGTAATCCTGTCCTTTATTCTGGAAAATACAGCTTCCTTGATCCCCGAAACCTGGCAGATATCACCGATTGAACCAAAATTTCCATGCTCCTGCCGATACTGCAGAACCGCCTCCGCCTTCGACTCCCCGATGCCGGGAAGGGTCATCAGAAGATCTTTGTCTGCCGTATTAATATTTACTTTGTCGTCCACGGCCGCTCCCTGCTCTGCCGCGCCATTTCCGGCAGTCACCTGCGAATCTGTCCCCTGCGGCATACCGCCCGCTCCTGCAGACAGGCCCTGATCCATGCTGCCTGCCGCAGACAGCCCGGCTTCCTTAAACGCCGCTGTCTCTTCTTTTGTATAAATCTGAAGCTTCTGTCCGTCAACGACAATTTCCGCCTGATTCAGCCATTCTCCGTCGGCCTGCTTCGTGAGGCCTCCTGCCTGTTCAATCACCTCAAAAACGCGCGTGCCTTCTCCGATCTCGTAGACGCCCGGCCTGCGAACCGCACCGCAGATGTAAACATACCCCGGCTCCTGAACACCGGATACCGCCGTGCCTGCGCCGTCTGATAAAACCACGCTTCCTCCCGCGGTTCCTGTTCCTCCGGGAGTTCCCGCGTCTGCCGTTCCTGTGCTGCCTGAAAATTCAAACTCTGCTGCAGCTCCTGCACTGTCTGAAGACCCGGAATCCTCCGCTGTGCTTCCACCGCCGGAAGACTTCTCTGCGCCTGCAGACCCGGTTCCTTTCGCGCCTGCACTGTCCGAAAATCCCTGGTTCCCCGCAGAATCCGCTGCGGACTGCACGGCCCCGTCCTCCGCACCGGACATCCCGGCCGCTTCCCCGTTTTCTTCTTTTTTATTCCCAGGATTTTCTTCCTCCTGGCCGCTCCCCGCCTGAAAGCTCCATTCCGGATCTGAGTCCCCCGCACTTTTATTTCCGGAACACCCAGTCAGGAAAATACTTCCGGCCAGAAGCAGGGCCAGCATCGAAAATCCCCTCAGAAATGCGGGAAACAGGCACCGGCATCTCCTGCCTTCCACGGTTATCCCTGTACTCACCGGATACCTGCCTGCATGTGACAGCTCACCAGCCGCATGAATATGATCCCTTGAGATTACATCCCTGAATTTTACATATCTTCCATTATTCATGTACATTTCCGCCGCTGTGGGCGCAGTTCCCCCTGTACACGTTCCTATTGTAACGATAAATTAAAATTTTTGCAATATTTTTTTTATTTCTTCCACTTGAATATCACAATTCCAATGATCGCAATCAGCATTCCGAGCAGCTTTCTCCACTCAAACGGCGTTTTTTCCACGCCAAACAGCCCGGTAAGCTCAATCCCCCACGCAACCCCCAGCTGTGCAATGACAATCAGCATGGCTGCCCGCGCAGGTCCCAGCATATCCATGCTTCTGACGACAGTGACCGTGATAAAAGCGCCGATCACCCCTGCAAGCAGCATGTACTTGTGCTGCACATCAGCCAGAGAAAGAAAGCTCGTCCGGTCCGCCGCCAGCCAGACGCCGAGGCAGACCAGAAGGGCTGAAAACTGCACAAAAGCAGACGATACCCAGAGGCTCGTCTGCTTTGTCACTTCCGTATTAAAGACTCCCTGCACGCTCATCAGAGCGCCGGACAACAGCGCAATCAGTACTCCAAACATAATGTATTCACCCTTCTGCATGTAGTTCCGCAGCCTGTACGCTCCATCCCCGGCAAGACTCATTCAACTCCGGACGAAACAGCATAAAGAACGCATATTTTTATCCGGTCAGACTTCACCTTTGACAGGCAGCGCACAAAAGGTACGGACTATTACAAGTATATGCAGAAAAAAGGAAAATATTCTTTTAAAATCTTATAAGGACAGTTCCAGACGTTTTACCATCTCGTCGACATCCGCCTCCGTGATGACAAGCGGCGGAACAAAGCGGAGAACGTCGCTTCCCGCGCTGAGAACGACCAGTCCGTTCTCAAGCGCTTTCGAGACAATGCCGCCGACCGGACGGCCGCTGACCACAACTCCCTGCATCAGTCCTTTGCCCCGGCGCGCCGCAAGACAGTCATATTTTGCGACCAGCTCGTCAAGCTTCTTCTCAAGATACGGCGCCACTTTGTTTACGTTCTCGATCACTTTCTGAGACTCAAACAGATCAAAAACCACCGAAACCGCGGCGCAGGCAAAGGGATTGCCGCCGTAAGTTGTCCCGTGATCTCCCGGCACGAGGGAGGCCCTGGCTGTCTTCTCATTCAGGGCGAACGCACCGACCGGAACACCGCATCCGAGCGCTTTCGCACAGGTCATGATGTCCGGCTCCACGCCGTACTGCTGCCACGCAAACCAGCTTCCGGTACGTCCCATGCCGCACTGAATCTCATCAAAGATCAGAAGGATATCTTTCTCCTCGCAGAGTTTCTTCACTCCCTGAAGAAATTCCGGTTCCGCAGGGTAAATGCCTCCCTCGCCCTGCACCGGCTCAAGAATGATCGCGCAGGTTTTTTCCGTGATCTGAGCCTTCACACTCTCAAGATCATTGAAATCGGCAAACTTCACGCCGCCCATCAGCGGTTTGAACGCCTCCTGATAGTGCGGATTTCCGGTAACGGACAAAGCCCCTACGCTGCGTCCATGGAAGGAATGATTCATCGCAATGATCTCGTGATCCGCTTTCCCATCGCGCAGATACGCATACTTGCGAGCCGCCTTGATCGCGCCTTCGATCGACTCCGTGCCGCTGTTCGTGAAAAATACCTTATCCATCCCGCTGGCCTTTACAATCTTCGCGGCCGCTTCCGGCATTGTCGTGTTATAATAGAGATTTGAAGTGTGAATCAGCTTGTCAATCTGATTTTTCAGCGCATTGTTATAGGTTTCATTTCCGTATCCAAGCGCGAACACTGCAATCCCCGCTCCGAAATCCAGATACTTTTTTCCGTCCACATCCTCAAGATACACGCCGCTTCCCTTCTCAAACACGACCGGAAAGCGGTTGTAAGTATGCAGAACGTTCTGTTCGGTCAGTTCCATATATTGTTTGCTGTTCATAACTGTTCCTTTCTGATAAAAATCATGGTGCTCTGTTTCATCCAATTCTATAGCAAACGACAAAAATATTTGCCGTTTGCTATAAGCCCTCCGGGGGCGCTGAATGTCCAGTGGACATTCGTCCAGCGCCGACCGGAACGGAGTGGAGATGCGCACGAATTGCTTCCTGCGGCATTCCCGGAAACCATGGTATATCCGCAATTCACTTCCCGGTATAATACCGCTCCTCATTCTCCCCGATGATCGCCGTCCCGATTCCTTTATCCGTAAAGAATTCCAGAAGCAGGCAGTGCTCAATACGCCCGTCAAGAATATGCACCCGCGAAACACCGGAGCGGATCGCGTCGATACAGTTCTGCAGTTTCGGAAGCATGCCGCCCCCTACATTTCCGCTCTTCAAAAACTCCTCCGCCTCCGGAATTGTCAGCTCACTGATCAGCGAGGACTTGTCCAGAGGATCCCGGTAAACGCCCTCAATATCCGTGAGAAACGCCAGCTTTGACGCCTTCACAGCCGTCGCGATTGCGCAGGCCGCATCGTCCGCGTTGATATTGAAGGAATGATAATTGTCATCGGAGCCGATCGGACAGATGACCGGGATAAAATCATTGTCAAGCAGCGTGTCGAGCAGCTGGGTGTTCACTTCCTTTATCTCGCCCACATATCCGATGTCCTTGCCGCCGGGCATCCTTTTATTTACACGCAGAACCGTTCCGTCCTTGCCGCTGATGCCGACCGCTTTCAGGCCGGTCTTCTCCATCATGGAGACAAGACCCTTGTTGATTTTGTTCAGCACCATCTCCGCGACTTCCATCGTCGGCTTGTCCGTTACACGCAGACCATTGATGAAATTTGTCTCCAGGCCGACTTTATTTACCCATTTTGTGATCTCCTTGCCGCCGCCGTGAACAATGATCGGACGGAAACCGACCAGCTTCAGCAGTGCCACATCGCGGATCACACTTTTTTTCAGTTCATGATCGACCATCGCGCTGCCGCCGTACTTTACAACGATCGTCTTGCCGTGAAACCTCCGGATATAGGGCAGCGCTTCAATCAGCACATTGGCTTTCTGCAGCCACATTTCCATTTTCTGTTCCATTTTTATTCACACTCTTTCTTCTATTTGTTTCTTTATTAGTCCAAGCCACTTCACTTCCTGCAAAACGTTTCAAAACCCGGCGCAGTGCCACAGAATCCATGTCCGCATGCCTGCTCCGGCAGGTATTTTCTACCGGACAAAGCCTCCTTCTCCTACTGCCGCAGTGCACCCAACCGTTCCATGCAGACATGCCCTTTGCTTTCACATAAATCAGGAACGGTAGCTTCCGTTGATCCGCACATAATCGTACGTCAAATCGCAGCCCCAGGCCGTCGCTTCAGCCTCTCCCATTTTGATGTCCGCAATCGCCGTCACTTCACTCTCGGAAAGAATTTTCGTCGCAAATTCCTCACTGTAGCCGGTGGATACGCCATTCTCGATGATCTTCAGCTTTCCGGCCGCGCTCTCAAAGTACAGATCAACCTTTTCCGGATCAAACTGCGCTCCGGAATATCCCATCGCGCAGAGGATACGTCCCCAGTTTGCGTCGTGGCCGTAAATCGCTGCCTTGGTAAGGCTTGACGTCACAACAGATTTCGCCAGCGTCACGGCCTGCTCCTTGCTCTCAGCGCCCACGATCTTTACCTCAAACAGTGCGGTCGCTCCCTCGCCGTCCCCGGCCATCTTTTTCGCAAGGTACGTATTCACATAGTTCAGCGCTTTTGCAAAAGCTGCATAGTCCTCATTTTCTTCTGTGATTTCCGGATTTCCGGCAAGCCCGTTCGCCATCAGCAGACAGGTGTCATTCGTCGAAGTGTCTCCATCGACAGATACCATATTATAGGTATCCACAATATCCTCGCTGAGCGCTTTCTGCAGCATTTCCTTTGAGATCGCCGCGTCCGTCGTCACAAAGCTCAGCATCGTGCACATGTTCGGATGAATCATACCGGATCCCTTGCACATGCCGCCGATCCTCACCGGCACGCCGCCAAGTTCAACTTCAACCGCAATCTCCTTCTTCACGGTATCCGTCGTCATGATCGCCTCAGCCGCGAGCGTCGCGGACTTTTCATCTCCCGCGAGCATCGGAACCATCTTCTCGATCCCCGCCTCAATTTTATCGATCGGAATCTGACGGCCGATCACTCCCGTCGAAGCCACCAGAACCTGCTCCGGCCTGATGCCGAAGATTCCGGCCGTTTTTTCAGCTGTCGCACGGCAGTAGCCGTAACCTTCCGCCCCCGTACAGGCGTTCGCCACTCCGCTGTTCACCACAACCGCATGCACGGTATTTTTACTGCCGACCACTGCCTGATCCCACTTCACAGGTGCGGCCTTCACGATATTCGTCGTGAACGTACCCGCCACCTGACACGGAGTCCTGCTGTAGATCATGGCCATGTCTTTTCCTTCTTTTTTAATTCCTGCCTCAACGCCTGCCGCCTGAAATCCTTTCGCGGCGGTCACGCCTCCTGCTGTTTCTCTCATAATGTATCTCCTCTTTCTGTATGGGGAGTTCTTCCTCACGCAGGAAACCCATCCCCTCAAAGCCAACGGACGAGCAGACAACCTTCAGGCTGTCTGCCGCCCCTCCTCACGGGAACATCGGCGCCTGCTGCAGACCGAGCGATTCTTCCAGTCCAAACAGGATATTCATGTTCTGCACTGCCTGTCCTGCCGCACCCTTGACAAGATTGTCCATCGCGCCCATCATGATCACACGTTTTGTGCGCGGATCGATTTTGAAATTTACATCCACATAATTACTGCCTTCCACCCACTTCGTCTGCGGACAGACATCTTTCTCCAGCACGCGTACAAAACGCTCCTGGTCATAATATTTGTCATAGACGGCCTTTACTTCCTCATAGGTCACTTCTTTTTTCAGTGATGCGTAAGCCGTGATCAGGATTCCCCGCTGCATCGGAACAAGATGCGGCGTAAAGTTCAGCACCACAGGCTCCCCTGCCGCATAGCCAAGCTGCTCCTCAATCTCCGGCGTATGACGGTGGCTCGCCACTCCGTAGGCCTTGATATTCTCGTTGACCTCACAGAACAGATTATCAACCTTCGCCCCGCGGCCAGCGCCGGAGGTGCCGGACTTCGCGTCGATGATGATCGTTGCCGGATCAATCAGGCCTTCCGCAAGCAGCGGATAAATCGAAAGCGTACTGCAGGTCGGATAACAGCCCGGATTCGCAACCAGTCTCGCGTCTTTTATCTTCTCTCTGTTGAGCTCGCACAGCCCGTAGACAGCCTCCGCAAGATACTGCGGCGACTTGTGCTCCAGTTTGTACCACTCCTCGTATATTTTTACATCCTTGATCCGAAAGTCCGCACTGAGGTCGATCACCTTCGCGCGGGACAGGATCTCCTCATTTACCATGGAAGCGCAGAAGCCCTGCGGCGTCGCCGTGAAGATCACGTCGGCCTGCTTCGCCAGTTCTTCCATATTATCATCCATACACGACGCGTCCACGATCTGAAACATGTTCTGATAGATCGAGGCGTATCTCTGATCCACATAACTCCTGGAACCGTACCAGACAATCTCCGTCTCTCTGTGTCCGAGCAGCAGCCTGACGAGCTCTGCTCCCGCATATCCTGTGGAACCAATAATTCCTGCTCTTATCATGATTTCTCATTCCTCCCTGAAAATGCAGGCTAAATTTACTTCCCATTTGCTTCTCTTTAGAAAATCATTTCCTATCATATACCATCAAATTGCGGATGTAAAGAGTTTTTTGACGTATATTTATACGTATACATTGTATATTATTCTGTACAATTTGGTAATAATGACAAATTTTAAATTTGTGCTTGCATATTTATGACGCTTGCGTTATAGTATGGCTTGTCGGCGGGACCGGACGCCCTTAAGTGTCCGCCCGTCAGAACCAGACGGTTTTCAGTAAAAAGCAAAAAGCCCACGCTTCTATAATAAAAAATGAGGAGGAGTTTCATTATGAAAGAAAAAGTAGTTCTCGCGTATTCCGGCGGACTTGACACAACCGCCATCATCCCGTGGCTGAAAGAGCATTTTGACTACGAAGTCATCTGCTGCTGCATCAACTGCGGCCAGGGAAACGAGCTGGACGGACTTGAGGAGAGAGCAAAACTGTCCGGCGCTTCCAAATTATATATTGAAGATATCGTGGACGAGTTCTGCGATGAGTACATCATGCCGTGTGTAAAGGCTGGTTCCGTATACGAGCACAAATATCTGCTTGGTACTTCCATGGCACGCCCGGCAATCGCAAAGAAACTCGTGGAGATCGCGCGCAAGGAAAACGCTTCCGCAATCTGCCACGGCGCTACCGGCAAGGGAAATGACCAGATCCGCTTCGAACTTGGCATCAAGGCGCTCGCTCCCGACCTGAAGATCATCGCTCCGTGGAGAATGACGGACGTATGGACCATGCAGTCCCGCGAGGACGAGATCGAGTACTGCCGTCAGCACGGCATCAACCTGCCGTTCTCTTCTGACTCCAGCTACAGCCGTGACCGGAACCTGTGGCACATCAGCCATGAAGGCCTTGAGCTTGAAGATCCGGCAAACGAGCCAAATTATGAGCACCTTCTGGTTCTTGGCGTTACGCCGGAGAAAGCTCCGGATGAGCCGGAATACGTAACCATGACGTTCGAGGCCGGCGTTCCGAAGTCCCTGAACGGAAAGGCAATGAAAGTTTCTGAGATCATCACAGAGCTGAACGCGCTCGGCGGAAAGCACGGCATCGGCATTGTCGATATCGTTGAGAACCGCGTGGTCGGCATGAAATCCCGCGGCGTCTATGAGACTCCTGGCGGAACGATCCTGATGGAAGCTCATGAGCAGCTTGAGGAGCTTGTTCTTGACCGTGAGACCCTGGAAATGAAAAAGAGACTTGGCAGCCAGTTCGCACAGACTGTCTATGAAGGAAAATGGTTCACGCCGCTGCGCGAAGCGATCCAGGCATTTGTGGAGTCCACACAGAAATATGTGACCGGTGAAGTGAAATTCAAGCTCTACAAGGGCAACATCATCAAGGCCGGCACCACCTCTCCGTACAGCCTGTACAGCGAATCCCTCGCAAGCTTCACGACCGGCGACCTGTACGATCACCACGACGCGGACGGCTTCATCACACTGTTCGGACTGCCTCTGAAGGTCAGGGCTATGAAGATGGCCGAGGCGCAGAACAACAAATAATAGCGCGGCCCATGTGCTGCGTCAGCAGCTGGTTTCCTTACGCGGGCCTGTGCAAAAAAAGAATGGGGATGCGGTACTGAATTATTCCAGTACTGCATCCCCGAAATTTTTCCATATTTCTCTGTACTTCATCCTACGCTGCCTGACAGCACATTGGCATGATATTCTGCCGGTCTGCGCACATGATTATTCCACGCTGAGACCGCTGATATAATCGTCCAGAGCTGACGCATCCAACGTATAGGTCTCAAAAGTCCCCGTAGTTTCATTCGGATTTATACTGGTGTAGACAGACATCCCTACCCAGCCAACCATAACAACTGCAATCGCCATCAGACCGATTTTCGTAAGCAGCCATTCTCTTTTCTCTCTTTTGATGATCTTTGCGCGGTTACGCTTTTCTTCTTTATAACGGTCAACTTTCGCCTGACTCATATGTGTTCCTCTCCTTTAACCGATTTTTACATTCGCATGGGCGGCCCAAGACAGCCAAACCTGCATATAAGACAGTATACACGATTCCGAAAATTTTTCAAGCCTGTTTTCCGGAATCGGTCTTTATTCGTGGTAATGCCGTATGTCCGGCATGAAAGTCTGCCATATCACCTCATATTCAGCAGCTCCTTTATGTTTACCCGGTGAACCTGCGCCTCAAATGCCTCCTGAACCGCACAGACGGCACAGCAGTAGCCTTCCGCTGCTTCATATTCTTTAAAATAATACGCTCTGTGATCCACGTTCTGGATCACTGATATTTTTTTCTCCCCCGGAATAATCTGAAAGCTGTCCAGTCCCAGCCTCAGACCTTCTCCTGTGACCTTCAGAAAACTCTCTTTCAGTGTCCAGAAACGGAAGAACAGCCTCTGTCGGGCCTCTGCGCTCTCCTGGGAACAGATCGCCTCATACTCTGCCGGAGCAAAAAACCTGCGCGCCACAGCTGTTTTCCGGTCTCTGATCTTCTCCACATCACATCCCACTTCACAGGGCGCTATGGCGCACACCGCCAGTTCTCCCGAATGAGACACATTAAAATACAGATCTTTCACGCCATCCAGATAAGGTTTGCCGTTTTCTCCATAATGAAACCGCGGAAAATCCATTTCCGGCCCCGGAACAGCACATGCTTTGTCGGAAGATTTTGCCGCCTTTCCATGCCCGTCCGGCAAATCCATGACAGAACCACAGGACTTCGGAGAAGAAACTTCCGTCATCCGGCCGTCTTCTCTCAAAATTCCCATTTGGGAAAGCCCGTACAGCAACAGCAGTTCCGCTCCCAGGGACCGGCATTTGTCCACGTGAGAACGTATCTGATCCGTTTTTTTTCTTCTCGCCTCTGTCACTTTCCTGTATGCCTTTTCAAAAAGGAGCGCATCTTCCAGCGGGCTCACATTCACGGCGTAAATCCTCACGGGAAAATCATTCATCCTGTTCCTCCTCACTTTGCCTTCGCGCAGATTTCGGAAACTTACCTGAGTTTCCTTCATTGTCGCGGGCGCGCTCGGGAGGCTCACGCAAGCGTGGCCTCCCTCACTTTGCCTTCGCGCAGAAGGCAGCCGTTTGGGACGGCTGCCTTTTCTTTTTTCAGTTATTCATTTATGCACCGCCGCTAAGCTACGCAGAACTACTGCTCCTCCAGCTGCTCATAACGACTGTATCCTTCGGCTACAATACTCTTTATACCTTCCGTAATCGTCTCTTCCGGCACAAAAAATCTGTCCTCAAAATAGGAATATACTTTTTTCCCGGTCTGAACTACATCATCCACAAAAAGACAGCAGTCTTTCACATTCTGAATCAGCTGCGCCCCTCCTTCTTCCACCGCAGAGGACAATGCCGCCGTATATGCCACCTGAAGCTCATCCACCTGTCCTTCCGTCAGAAGCTTATTGGATGTCTCCGGCATATCCTGGGCCGCCAGATCTTCCTCCGTCAACGTCGCAAAGTCCGTCCAGAAAAGTACGTTTGCTGCAAATTCTCCTCTTTTCACTGCCTCGGCTTTCATATGAAGCGGCATCTCAAAATGCCTGCACCAGTAAGAGGCCGCATCGTATGCCCCCTGCGCTGTATCCGGGACACTATAAAGATAATTCCGTACTCCCTGGAACGCGCCTGACAATTCATAATTCAGATAGGACATCTGCCCTTCCACGGAATTAAATGGGACATCGCGGCTGGCGCAATAGCCAATCAGACCTTTACATCGCCCGTTATGCCACTGACAGAGTCCGTAACTGGTCCCTCCATCGCCCACTGCTCCCGGATTCGATCCCGATTCATACTGAATATTTCCCAGAATCCCGCATGCAGCGGCATGATTGAAGCCCAGTTCATTCCTCAGATAAGAATATACCGAATTCATCACTTCCGGCACACTGTAAACGATATTGGAACGGAACAGATGCGGAATCAGCGAATCCTCCTGTTCCTTTGCCATAGCCTCGACATTTGCCTCTATTTTTTTACTGTCCACCATACCGGGGTCATCCACCACGGTCTGTTCTTCCACAATCAGTTCTATCGTAAGTCCCCCGTCCTGCTGCGTATCCTCCCCTGACGGAACTCCTTCTTCTGTCTGCGTGCTCTCTTCCGGAGGCGAACCTGGTTCTTCAATAATAAAACTTCCGTCATCCGGCGCCGGCAATATTTCTCCCGCATTGCCGGATCCTGAAGATGCACTGTCCGTCACCGCAGTGTCCCGTGAAAGCTCTCCCGCACTGCCGGCTGCCAGAGCCTGAATTTCCTCATCTGCTATCTCCACTGCACATACCGCGGTTCCTCCCGCCAGGGCCAGAACTGCCGACAGACATACGGTACAGATAATTTCTCTTTTCTTCAAAATTCATTCCTTCTTTGCATTGACTTCTGATCAGGCTGGATTTTGATCCGGTTAACAAGCTGACTTAACTATATACGAATTTAAAAAAAATGTCAAATCCTTATCTCCCTATTTTCAGTGCTGCCAGGAGTCCGCCAAGAAGAAACAGCGCAGAAATGCTCGTCAGAATCAGTGCTTTTCCGGAAACCTCCGACGTTTCCTCTATCGTATTTCCATTCATTTCCGCCCGCCTCCGGTTTCCCCAAAAAGCTGCGCCATTTTCTCCTGACTCTATTCCTTCCGGCGGCACCTGTTCATTCCCGGAAAGTACCCCGTCAGCAAACGTCGGAATACCCGACGGGTTCACTTCTCCCGTCTGGCCATTCGGAAGTGCCGGTGGATTCGTCTCTCCGGCCTGATTATCCGGTTGTTCCGGTGGATTTATCTCTTCGGCCTGATCATCCGGCTGCCCCAGTGGATTCGTCTCTTCGGCCTGATCATCCGACTGCTCCGGTGGATTCGTCTCTTCAGCCTGATCATCTGGTTGCCCCGGTGGATTCGTCTCTTCGGCCTGATTATCCGGTTGTTCCGGTGGATTTATCTCTTCAACCTGATCATTCGGAGACTCCGGCAGAATTCCTTCTGCGCTCTCACCCCCTGTAAGATCCGACGCGATTTCTTCTGTCCTTCGGATATTGACCGTGGCATTAACCGGCCTGGCACTCCCAGTTCCCCTGCCCGCCATTCCTTTCCTGCCGCCCTGCATTCTCCCCATGCCTCTGAACATGCCCGTCATGCCGGCACTGCCGGAAATATTATCCACGGTGACCTCTTCCTCCTGATCCCCGATCGTAAGCGTGCAGGCTTCTCCTTCCTGCATATCCGGCGTGCTTATAATAACGGAAGTAAAGCTGCATGGGACTTCTTCAGACAAAAGCACTGTTCCTTCAGAATTCTTCAGCGTCACCATCGTCCCGGCTTCTCCTGCCGCGCCATTGTACATAATGAAATTCTGCTCTGAGGAAGAAGAAAATCCTTCTGCCATCGCACTGCCGCCGCAGGCAATAACCGTTCCGCCGCTGATCTCGCAGGTACCTCCATTCTCACTCCCGCAGTCAAGCGCGCAGTTTCCTCCATTGCCTGTAACGCTGATTCGAATGTTTCCGCCGCTGATCCGGATATTCCCATTGGAATCCAGCCCGTCCGCGTCCCGCCCGTCGGTGTTTACGATCGTGATGTCTCCTCCGCCAATGGCAAGCACGGATTCTTCTCCGCCGTTGGCATTGATTCCGTCATCCGTCGGCGCGAGGTCAAGCGTCCCGCCGGCAATCGTAACATTCACCGCCTCAAGCCCTTCGTAGCAGTCCGGAATCGCGATGCTTCCGGACTCCATATAAATATAGCCAGTATCCTCATCATTCGAGACAGTCACGCCGTCATCCCCTGCATGGATCGTGAGATCCATCCCGGTAAATCTCGCACTGTCATTCGCGTGAATCCCATCCTGCACGGCTGTGACCGCAATTGTTCCGCCGGCCACGACAAGATCGTCATTGCAGACGATTCCGTGCTGGTATCTGCCCGTCACCGTCAGAGAACCGCTGCCGTTGATCGTCAGATCATCCCGTGAGTATACCGCTCCGTCAATACCTCCGGAAGTGTCCCCCGTATCGCCAAATACCACATCTTCTCCCCAAACGACCATCTTTTCTTTTTCTCCCGGATTTTTCGCTGCACCTGCAACGTTTTCCGCATCACCGAACACCGTTTCTTCTCTGCCAAAAACTGCTCTTTCTTCTTCCGGATTCCCCTCTGTGCCTTCACCATTTTCCGCATCACCGGACACTGTTTCTTCTCTGCCAAAAACTGCTCTTCCTTCTTCTCCCAGATTTCCCGCTGTGGCATCACCGGAAACAGTCTCCAGTCCATCTTCCGCGCATCCGCCCATGATTACGTTCTCCGTATCCGGTGCGAGCGTCAGAAACACTTTCCCCGCCTGCTCCACCAGAACTGCCGCACTGTCCGCACAGTTCAGCGATACCCCGTCAAGCAGGATCCATATTTTATCACTTTTGTCCGCGTCAATAATCACGCTTCCATCTGTCAGTTCGCCCGACAGCACATACTTTCCGGCCCTTGCAATATATACGTCGCCGTCATAGCTGTAGGCGCCGCCTCCGCTGATCCGGATTTCTTCTCCGTCCAGCAGGATCTTCTCAGCGCCGGAAGCATCCCAGCCCGCTTCGAGATCTTCCTCTGCAAACTGACTGTTTTCACCGTCAGATGCGGCTGATGCAGTCCCCTGCATCTTCCCATTTATCAGAAAAGCGGTGATGATCACCGCAAAAATTATCGAAAAAATACAGATCTTATCCATATGTCTGCCTGCTGCCATTATCCGTCACCTCACATGATCTTTGCCGTCACTGTCTTTTTGCAGTTCTTTCATTCAGGGACCAAATCCCTGTGTCCCTTACTCCGTCCCGGATCTCCTCCTTGTCTCGGCCTGTTCAAACAGGCGTCATCGGCGCCTGGAACCCCTTCGGGCAGAACGAACCTCTCTCACCCCATATAATCTCCGTTATAGCTCACCAGAACAGCGCTGTGTACGCCTTCCATATCGGCCAGATCATTGATAAAATCCGTATTGTCATCCTTCAGCCGGATTTCCAGATTCAGCTCGATGCGCCCCTTCTGCGCTGTCTTACTCTTGACACAGCACCTCTGCGTCCTCTTTTCCAGACAGTTTCTCGCCGCTGCTTCACTCTCGCGGCCGTCACACTGCAGAACAACTATGTAAGGATTCACATGAGATTTTCTGTTTACAAAAATAAGAAGAATCAGCCCGATCACCACGCTGCCGATCACGGCCAGCGGGATCATGCCTGCCGCAAGGACAATACCCGCCGCAATCGACCAGAACAAAAACGCGATATCCAGCGGTTCCTTGATCGCGGTGCGGAAACGCACGATCGAGAGCGCGCCGACCATGCCGAGTGAGAGAACGACGTTGCTTGTGACGGCAAGGATGACGAGTGTTGTGATCATTGTCAGCGCAAGCAGCGTCACTCCAAAGCTGGAAGAATACATCACACCCTGATACGTTTTTTTGTAGACAAGAAAGATAAACATCCCGAGTCCAAAGGCGAGGACAAGGGCCAGCGCCATGTCAAACATGCTGATGGCGGTTACATTTTCCAGAAAGCTGGATTTAAAGATGTCATTAAATGTCATAATTGATTTCTCCTGTTCTGCTGAGGTTTTCACATAAATCCTGCCGGACTTTTTTCATCCGGACTTTGCATTTTTTTAGCTGCAGACGCGGCTTCTCTCTGCGCCGCATCCGCTTTTTTCGTTTCATCAGCCGTAAATACGGCATGCCCGCCTTGTTTCATCTGTTCGATTTCAAAAACGGAGCTTCTCATCTCATCATCCGTAAATACGGCACTGCGCATATTTGGAAAAAGCCGACACACGGCGGCCCGGCATCTGAACCGCGTCTCGGATGATATCCGGCAGAAAGCCGTCCCATTTCACTTCAAGAATCGTGGGCGCGTCCCCGGCCGGGACAGTGACGCAGTCCGGATTCAGAAAATCTGTGCAGCCAAGTCCGGTCCGTATGTCATAATCGAGCGTGACTCGGACGTTCCCCGGTTCATAGATGAACGGCTCCCGCGTGTAATCCACGATTGTCCGGGGACGAAGACCTTCCGTACACATTTTCACATACAGCTCACGCACGAGCTCCTGAGGATGATCCGCCATCCAGTCTGTCAGCCCTTCAATGATCGTCTGCGTCTCCGCCTCCGTGAGAGGCGCGATCTGCTTGTTCCCAAGTCCTCCCAGCTTACTCTTTTTTTCGAGATGAATGACCGAAAGATCGTCATTGTAATACCGGATGCGGAATTTTTCGCGCCGGCTGACCCCATCAAGTTTCTCACGCAGTGCCTTGTCCGTGGGACTGTCAAAATACAGGCTGCGGATCCGGTACTTTCCATTGACCGCGTAAGGATCCGGCGACGCGATAACCCGAAGGCGCTGACGCAGGCAGAACAAATCGGCCCGGTTGATTTCATGTTTCCACTCATGCCGATAATCCATGCAAATCCCCTCCTTTTCCCGGAAATTATCTTCAGACCATTCCGCCGGCAGTTTCACTGTTCCGATTGCTGCCGCGAATCTATGTTTCTGCTTCCCCGCACACATTAATCTGCGCACAGACTGCCACGAACCGGAGATCCTGCCCTGCGGAAAATTAAATTTCAGACCGCATTATACATAGCATCGCTGAAAAAAAGCTGAAAATTCTGTGAAAGAATTGTGAAATCGAATATTCAGGAAAAAAGACAGGACCCACCTGTGAGTCCTGCGCATGAAATTTAATTCTGCATTCAGTGTTTCCGGGATTTCTGGTATTCCGGACGAAGTCTCCAGCCGCTCAGATTATCGGCCATCTCGACGAGCTCTTCATGCAGCTCCAGTTTTCTTTTCCATTTATCCTCAATCGCGCGGTATCCCAGCCACGCCCCCAGAATATTTCCGACGATCGCCCCGGTAGAATCGCTGTCTCCGCTGTGATTGACCGCCGCAATAAAGGCGGCAGATAAATCATCGCTGTAGCGAAGACTGCAGTATATCGCGATAGCCAGCGCTTCTTCTCCTACCCAGCCGCTGCCGAGAGCTGAAATATTTTCGATGTCAGAATATTCATTTTTTGCGTAGTCTGCTGCCCGGTCAATCAGTTCCCGCAGCATCGCCATGTCATAAGACTCCTCCGCAAAAAGCTCCTCCGCCATATCCATCGCGTCGTCCACGATATCCTCCAGCGTACTGTCTGGCCGCGGCCCTCCGTATACTGCCGCATTAATAATATGTACCATCACTGCCGCCGGGATATAGCCAAGCGGATTGCCGTGCGTGATCGCGGCAGCTTTCGCGCCAATCCTGTCAATCTGTTTCCGGTCAAACTCCTCTCCCGGCGCAAAGTACAGCCCGATCGGCGCGACACGCATGACTCCCCCGCAGCCATGGCTGTCGTTCAGCTTTTCCTCCAGGGTACCCATCCGGCCGGATCCCAGCGCGCTCATGCAGGTATTGCCGGGAGCCCTTCTGATGTAAAGTTCCGGTATATCCATCAGCCAGGAATTCATGGAGCCGGCATATTCAAGATTATCCCATGAGGTCTGCGTAATATACCAGTCAAGATAGGACTCATAAATACTTGCAGTGACGGCATCCTCCGTGATCCCATCCGCCGCGCAGCAGCTTTTCAGAATCCCCTCCGCCGTAAACAGTGTCATCTGCGTATCATCAGAAAACACTGCAAGATCTCCCTCAAGATCCGGAGAATATTGTGTGAGTCCAGGCTCTCCGCATTCCTGTATAATTCCCTGATACGACAAAAACTCTATCGGATAACCCAGCGCGTCGCCTGCTGCCCCGCCAACCAGACTTCCACGGATTTTATCCTTAATCTTTTCATTTCTTTTTCTCATATTCATACAGCATTCACACCTCTTTCTTCAAATTCCCGGTTATGTCTCGATCCTGGTCATCCGCATTGGCCGAATGATCGGCTGCCCGGTGACTGTACTGCCAGTTTTTACTGTCCGCCGCTTCTGCATGTCTCCTTTTCCGCCAGCCTGATCAGGCACGTTTTTCCGAGAAAGGCTGCTCCATAACAGAGAATGGCCGTATAGCCTTCCAGCTGAAGGTTTCTCTTATACTGTTTCTTCTCAATCTGCGCCAGCGCCGCAATACATTCCTTTTCAAGATCTGAACCTTCCCGTCCAGGCCATTTGACCTCAATCACAATCGCGCGTCTGCGCTCCGGCTCCTTCACCACATCTTCTGCTGCAGCCCATAGGCTGTCTCAAACTGTCTTCCATCCACATCCTTCAGCGTGAGGAACAGCACCGGCCACTGATTCATCCAGGCCGAACACAAAGCGGTATCTTCCACAATCTCAAGGCCTTCAAAAAGCCCGCTGCTTTCCTTTTGGATATCAAAGAACTCCGCGAGCATGCTCATTGTGAGCGTTTTCCCGAAACGGCGGGGACGGGTAATCAGATTTACGGCAAAGGTCTCGCTCAGCAGTTCCCTGATAAAACCGGTTTTGTCAACGTAATAACAGCCGCCGGACCGCACTTTCGCAAAATCATCAATCCCATATGGAAGGTTCATTTTTGCCATCCTGTCCTCATCCTCCTTTTTGTTCGGGAATCTTTTTCGATAAAATTTATCATAATTTCCGGGTGACATACGTCTGCTGTTTCAGGCATTTTTCTTTCTGTTTCTCTGAATTACCGAGCTTCTGAATGCTTTATGCATGGCCGGTGACAGCTCTGGACAATCTTCATCAAATATAATCGGATACTTTTTTGCCTCTGCTATTTCCCGCAGCTGTTCTTCTGTTGGCTTTTGTCCCTTATTAATAATGAATGTTTTGATCATAATACAGTCTCTTTTCTGATTCTGTTGCTAAACGGAAAACTTCTTCTGTTTAATATTACCCCATTTCCTTTCGGCGCGTCAACCGCTTCTGAACAATCGAACAGCCGAACAATCGCTGAAAAATACTTGCGGTACTCTGGAGATTGTGGTATATTAGACATAAAAGAAAGGACATCTGCGCTAACAGATGCCCTGTAGGAGCTACCGATAGACGGTTAGCCCGATTAGTTAAATGCTAAAAATAACCGCATCCTTTGGTCGGGGGCGGTTATTTTTGTGTCTTGTTGCTATCCTTACCGATAGAGTATCCTATTCCAAAGCAGGTCAATCCGAAGCTTAACACTGCAATCAGATCTAAAATATCCATAAGCTCAGCCCTCCTTTTCCAGATTTCCTTGCGGATTTCTATGTAATCGGAGGGGCACACTACGCCCGGTAGACGCAGGTTTTGCATCGACCGAAACAGAGTGCAGGACACAGTCCCTCCGTGGGAGGGCTAACCGCCTACCATCCTGGTAGTCCCAAAAATATTACCATAATTCGACAGAAAGTGCAATTTGAAATTTTACTGTCTTTAACGTTAACAATTTAAATTATTTTTCCAGATACACCGCGACCGCCCGCCAATTATCCCCCGGCCTGCAGTACAGCTTTCCGTTCTCAATCCAGACATCCACATCCGTATCGGAATAAATTCCTCCGATCTTCTGCGGCGCTCCCTCGGGCAGTGTCAGTTCCAACGTTTCGGGATATTCGCCGCCAAAGGTGTGGATCAGGGCAAACGCATTTCCATCCGCACCGAGACGCACGATCCCCTGCCACCCTTCGGGATGGCGGATGCGCTCAATCTGCGGACTCATCCAGAATGTCTGTCCTTTTTTGATGACCGGCGCGATTCTGCGGTAGAACGCGATGCCGCGATCAATCACATCCCACTGCTCATTCGTCAGATGCGTCACGTCGCCGGACAGGCACATTCTTCCGAGAAACGTATTTGCCACGGAGTACGCGATGCGTTTCAAGCTGTCCGTCTCGCGGATGACAGCCCAGATTTGGCTCTGCCGCGGCAGAATCGCGCGGTGCAGGTTCGCCGCGATAATTGGAATCTCCACGCACTCGTGTGCGTCCGAGAAGGAAGCCATCGAGGTTGCCGCCATAAAGCCCGGCTCGAGACGGTGTCCGCCGGAGGCACAGTTCTCCAGAACGATTCCGGGAATCTCCCGTTTCACTTCCTCAAAAAAGTCCATCGTTGCGGCCATGTTCCGGCGCAGCCCTTCTCCCTGGGATTCCGCACCGTCGCAGCCGATGCCGATCGTATCATTATAATCCACCTTCATATATTCAAAACCATATTTTTTCAGAGTTCCTGTCACGCGCTCCCTCAGATAATCCCGCACCCAGGGATCCGTCATATCCCAGAAACGGCGGCGCACTGTCGTGAGAGGCTGTCCGTCACGCTTCAGCAGATGCTCTGTCAGATGGAACGCGTCCGAAGCGTGGCCAACGTTCTCAATCTCAAACCAGATACCTGCTTTCATACCCTCCGCGTTTATCGCTTCCACGGTCTTCCCCAGGCCCTCCGGGAACAGCGTCCTTGAAGGGATATAATCGCCCATGCTGATGTCCCACGGAACGCCATCCGCCTTGTACCAGCCGCAGTCGATTACAAAATAAGAAAATCCTTTCCCGTGAATCGCCTTCAGAATCTCTGTGATCTTCTCATGGGAAGGATCGCCCCAGGTCGTACAGTACTCGTTGAAAATGACAGGAAGCTCCTGCTCCGATTCAGGCGCCGCGTCAGCCGCCTTCTCTCCCGACTGAGTGAGACGCTGGCAGAACGCGTCGATGGATCCAGTGTGGGCCACAGAGACGATGGCCTCCGGCCCGGTAAAACTCTCCCCCGATTCCAGGTACTTCATCCAGTGACCGAACTCCCGATCCGCCAGACCGCCGCTGACTGCGATGTTCTCATCGACCCGGTAGATCTCCATCTGCCAGGATGCCGGATGCGCCAGCTGTGCGCCCCAGAACACATGTGTTTTCGTATCCTCCACCGCGAGGAACGGGAAATAATGGTCAACCGGCATTGATCCGACCTGGCCGAAGCGCTCACAGCGCACGGCATCCATCCCCCAGGACGATTCCAGCTGCAGTTCCTCTACCGACTGCGACAGAAGGCGTCCTTCCTGGCTCCAGCGCGACTGCAGCCTATGTACCATGATATCGCCGCTGCAGTCTCCCGGCAGATAAGGCGAAATTCCAGTCAGCGAGAAACTTTCCAGCATTTCCAACGTAATTCTGTGACCGCTCCGGTTCTCATACATGCAGATCATGCGCACAAAAGGATCCCCCTCTTCCCAGGAAACCGTGTGCACCGCGCGGTATCCGCGCGCATCCTCCAGCACAGTTCTGACGCACTGCCGCCCACCGTCTTTTTCAAGCGTCTGTTCTTTTAAGATCAGACTCATCGCGCTCTCGCCGCAGCGCAGCGTATTTCCGGGCGCATAGCCTCCCTTGTAGACATCCCCCGCAAGCTTCACCTGCACAAGCGGGTCCAGCGCCGCTTTCTTTTCAATCCCTTCCGGGACGGGACAGTCCGCCGGATACATCGTCAGACCAGTCCTTCCTTCTTCATCTGAGATGTAGCACAGTATCATATCCCCAAACTGATATTCCTTCTTTTTACTCACGAACAATCCTTTCTCCGCAATCCGCGGTCACATTATCCTTTCACCGCTCCTACAGTCATTCCTTTGATAAAGTATTTCTGCAGCGACATAAACAGGATCGCAATCGGCAACACCGAGATAACAATCGCCGCCATTGCCGTCGTATAATCGCTCGACTGCGCCGAAAACAGCGACGAGATCGATACGGTCAGCGTCTTCAGCTGATTTCGGCTCACGTAGAGGCTCGCTAATAAATAATCGTTCCAGATCTGGAACGCCTGCATGATGATCAGCGTCGCCATCGCCGGCTTCAAAAGCGGAAGCACGATGCTGAAGTAAGTACGGTAAACTGAACAGCCGTCGATGCGCGCCGACTCCTCCAGCTCAATCGGCACCGTGTTCATAAAGCTCGTCATCAGGAAAACGCCGAACGAAATCCCCGTCGCGATATACATAAAGATAATGCCGTAACGGGTATTTGTCAAATTAAGTTTATAGCCGATGATATAAATCGGAAGAAAAAGCGCCTGATAGGGAATCAGGATTCCGACAATAAAATATACATAACAGAATTTAAAAAATTTTCGTTTGCAGCGGGCGATCGCCCAGGCCGTGACTCCGCAGAGAATTGCCAGAACGAACACGCTGACCGCCGTGTACAGAACCGTGTTGAGGAACGTCACGCCCATGTTCAGTTTGTCAAACGCCGCCCTGTAGTTATCCAGATTGAGGGACTTCGGAAGCGCCAGCGGACTTTCCAGATACAGCTCCTTCTTTGTCTTAAACGAATAATTGACGATCACAAAGAGCGGAAAGAGATACAGAATCGCCACAAACGTCATCAGGATCTGAACCGGCCAGTTGCCTTTCTTTGTGGGCATTTCTTCTTTTTCTTTCTTCTTTTTCATCACATCTGCACCTCCTTCTTTCTCAATGTGTTTACCTGCAGCATGGCGACCAGAAGCAGCGCGAGCACCAGCGTCACCGTCATCGCGGAGCCATAGCCGTACTGTCGGCCGTTGATCGCCGTCGTATAAGTCTGATAGATGACCGAGGTAGAAGCCCTGCCCGGACCTCCTTTTGTGGACGATACCAGAAGGTCATACACCTTCAGGGAACCGGTGGTGATTCCTACCACGCAGATCGTGATTGCCGGCGCCAGCATCGGGATCGTCACATGGAAGAAGCGCTGTACTGCGTTTGCGCCGTCCACGCGCGCCGCCTCATGGAGTTCGGCAGGCACGGACTGCAGTCCGGCCAGATAGATGAGCATCCAGTAGCCGACCCACTGCCAGTTGTTCGCGATCAGAAGACCGCTAAGCACCGTGTCGCTGCTGCCAAACAGCAGGAAATTAAACTTTGTGCCAAGGAAATCATTGATCGCCGGCAGAACGTTCGAGAACATCTTCAGCCAGACGAAACCGACGATCAGCGCGCTGACCAGACAGGGCACGAAAAGCGCCGTACGGTAAATCTTCTGCGCACGGATTCCGCTGTCGAGCGCTACCGCGAACAGAAGCGCCAGCACATTCTGGATGATCGTGTTGCCGATCGTGAATTTTATTGTGAACCACCACGCGTCGATAAATTCTTTGTCATGAAACAGATCAATGTAATTTTTCAGTCCGATAAACGGTTTCTCCACGGACATTCCGTCCCAGCTCGTCACGGAATAGCGAACTGACAGAAACAGCGGGACAATGAGGCCGATCGTAAAAATAACCAGCCCGGGAATCACCAGCAGAAGATACTGGCGGAACATTTTTTTCTCCATATAGATTTCCTGCCTCCTTTGTTTATTCTTCAAATCAAAAACCCCGCGGGAAAAAATGAGGGCCGCCCTTTGGCAGCCCCCTCTTTCAAATCTCAGCCTGCACTGCTCGCGTCAACTCTTCCGTCGGAAGCTGCCAGAGCATCCTCAAATGTCGCGTCGCCCTGAAGCCATGCAGCGATGTCCTTCGCGTTCTCCTCCTGGAAACCGCCCCATACGAGCTGGTTGTTGCCAAGCGTTACGTCGACGATCATGCCGTCGGCGGCATACTTGTCGATATCTTCCTGGCTCGGATTCGCAAATGTCGGCGTCACGTCCTTGAGCATGGACGCCGTCTTCGTATAGTCATAAATCTCGACTGCCAGATCCTTGTTCGTCGTCAAAACTTCCAGAACCTTGTTGACCGCATCCTGATGCTCGGTGGAAGCGCTGGTCATGATCGTGATGTTCGGCTCGAAGATCAGCTTGGAATCTCCGGTCTGGTTCGGGAACGGGAAAATACCAAAGTCAAAATTCTCATCGATATCAAGGAAGTTCTGGATAGACCAGGAACCGGAAACCTTCATGGCCGCCTCGCCAAGAACCATTCTGGCGTCGCAGTCTGTCTGCTCCAGAGAGAATGTATCCTCGTACGTGTTATCGTAGATCAGTTTATTGTAGTTGTAAGCGGTCTGCGCTTCTTCGCTGTCAGAAAAACTCACCTCGCCCGCGCGGAACTTGTCGCCCCAGGTCGGATCATTGTTGAACACATCGTTCATCATGAACTGCATCGTGACATTTCCGATCGACCAGGTATCCACCATATGGCTTGCAAACGGCGTGATTCCCTTCTCGTTGCAGTCGTCGATGATCGCCTGAAGTTCATCCTGCGTGGTCGGAATCTCCCAGCCGTTCTCCTCAAACATTGCCTTGTTGTAGTAAACGCCCTGATACAGCGCATTGTATACAAGTCCGTATGTCTTGCCGTCGATTGTCACGTTCTCTCTCGCGGCGTCAAGTCCTGCGTCCAGATACTCGGAACCGATCTCCGCAAGGATTCCCTGCGGCGCGTACGTCGCGACGTCCTGTGCCTTTCCGATCATGATATCAGGCAGTCCGGACTGCATGTACTGCTGCATCTTCGGCTGGAAATCATTGCCCCAGTCCACACACTCCCACTCAAGTGTGATATTGGGATATGCCTCCGCAAGCGCCTCATCGATCATGTCCTCAATGCCTGCGTCCGTTGTGGACTGACCGGCCAGCACCGTCAAGGTAACCGGCTCTTCCTCCGCGGCAGCCGTCATGGTCAGGCACCCGAAAGAACTTACCGCCATGGCGGCAGCCATACAGGTACACAGCAATTTTTTCTTCATTTTAAAAGCCTCCCTTTCTTTTCATCTTCCGATGCGATATTGATGGTTTCAGTATACAATTATTTTTACTGAATCCACTAGGACAAAACTGGTTAAAAAAGTTGGCTTATTTTGAAAAATCTCGTTCATTTTTCCTCCAGCTGCGCCCGGTAATCCCTTGGGCTTTTCCCTGTGATCTTTCGGAACACCTTGTTAAAATACGTATAATCGTCATACCCCGTCAAAAACGCAATCTCCGTAAGGCTCAGTTCTTTTTGCACCATGTATTCCTGCGCCTTCCGGATGCGCGTCTTCGCGATATACAGCATCACATTTTCTCCGGTTTCCTGCCGGAACAGACGCGAAAAATAAGAGTTTTCCACATGAAACTGCTCCGCAAGAGACGAGAGCGTGATATCCTCAAAATAATGTTCCCCAATGTAGGACGCCGCCCGGCGGATCAGCCCTCTTGTCGTGTCAGGGACAGCTTCCTGCCGGATCGAGAACGCGAAATCGACAATACCGTCTAACACCTCGCAGAGATAGTCCGCGTCAAGCTGTTCCACCGCCTTGTCCGCCAGATCTGTCAGATTCGTCATTGCCACCGCATCCTGCGCGTTCATGTCGGCCGAAAACAGATTCTGGATCAGGTTCACAATCTTGCTCACGGCCTGCCGCATCTCCAGATATCCCCACTGTGTATCCCCTTTCAGAAGCCTGCGAACGTACTGTTTCGCCTCTTGCTGCTGATTTCTCCGCAGCATCTGCTTCAGCTCCTGCTCCTTCACATCGTCAAAACGCAGTTCCAGCTTCTTTTTCTGCTCCTGCACCTGCTCTTTGCAGAACAGAAGCTGATTTTCACGGACGTACCGCCGTGTCATCAGAGAAGCGATCGCCTGCGTATATGCGCGCCAGAGACTGTCCAGCGAATACGACTGTTCGCTGACCACCACCGTCACCGGGGCATCCGTAAGTTTTCCAAAACAAGCCAGCATCTTCTGCGCGAGAACCGCAACCTTGGCCGGATCGTCTTCCGTTACAATCAGAAATTCGCTGGAGCGGTAAATATGATTAAAAATATATACTTTCTGCTTCCCTGCGATCTCCCGCATTTTCTTTTTCACGGAAAAGGAAAGCAGATTCTGGTCGTACTGATTTGCCGCGACCAGTTCCCGCATATTGTGAATCTTTATCAATACAAGTCCGGCCGAGGCGAAATCCAGACCTCCTCCAAACGCGGCGCCAGGCAGAAAATTCTTATCGCCGTCAAAGGCGCTGCCGGCCGGGAAGGGGATTTCCTTTCTTTCCAGCAGACGGCTGAACTCTCTGTCCTGAATGAACGACGACGCTTTCTGAAGCTCCAGTCTGCGGCTCTGCTTCTCGCTGATCTTCTCAAGCGCCTTTGAGAGCGCGTTTGCCAGATCGATCTTTGTGACTGGCTTCAGCAGATAGTTAACCGATCCCGCCAGGAAGGATTCCTTTACATAATCAAAATCATCATACCCGCTGATGACAAACGAGATTACATCCGGATACCGCTCCTGAACGGTCTGCAGCAGCTCCACACCGCCAATGTAAGGCATGTTGATATCCGTGATCAGGATGTCCGGCTTATCTTCCTCCATCCTTCGCAGCACTTCCTCCCCGTCTCGCGCCGGCTCCAGACAGACGAGAGAATACTCCTCCCACTGGATCATGCGGCACAGCTTTTCTCTCGTCCAGTACTCGTCGTCCGCGATCAGGACCTTATATTTTCTGCTTTCCATAGCGCCTCCTCCATCTTTCTGCGCGGAAT
>CANQUH010000012.1 GCA_947626965.1 uncultured Lachnospiraceae bacterium | reverse complement strand
TCGTTCAACTCCCCGTTCGGAGCGCGGTTAACGATCAGCCCCATCGTCTTCGGTGTCATATTGCACTCGTCCACCAGTTCCGCGATTCTTCCTGCCGCCTGGACTCCGCGGCGCGAACAGTCGCTCACCAGAATGATCGTGTCCACTTTCGGAAGGATCCCGCGGCTGATATGCTCCATGCCGGCTTCATTGTCCACGACCATATACTTATAGTTCGGTACGAGCTTCTGAAGCTGCGACTGAAGCAGACCGTTTACGTAGCAGTAGCATCCCTTGCCCTGCGTCCTGCCCATCACGAGAAGATCAAAATCATCGTCCTCGATCAGGCAGCGCTGAAACATGATCTCCGCGTAATCCGCCTTCGCCATGCCGGCCGGAATCTTCTTCTCCGAAGCGACCCTGTTCTCATCTCTTGCGATTTCCTCCCGGACATCTCCGAGTGTCATCTCAACCTCGACGCCGAGCACTTCATTCAGATTTGAATTCGCATCGGCATCCACTGCCAGGATCGGGTGTTTTCCCATCTCGCACATGCTCTGGATCAGCATGCCGCCGAGCGTCGTCTTGCCCACTCCACCCTTTCCTGCTATTGCAATAATATGTGCCATAAAACGGCCCTCCTGACTGTCTGCCGGACGCCCAGAATTTCCGTCCGGCGCTGATTTCCGCGGACAGTAAGCCATCACGCGCCTGCGCGCGTCCGGCAAATGCCGCGAGGGTCAAATACCCCGCTGCCAAAGCAGCGTTACAAGTCTGATGCCCCGCTGTTGGCAGCGGGGGTCCCGACTGTACTGGTTACATAAATCTATGACAGCAGACATTTACAGCTGGCACCGTCGGCAGCTCCCCTGCCTGCGGCTGCGGCCATCCGCCGTCTTTCTATAACAGAAAGGCTATCAGGCAGCCCTCCCGTTATATGCAAATCATTCAGGACCCGCCCGCGGATCCTGCACCGGAATCCGGATCTTCCTCACTTCGGCAGACATCCTCTCTCCGGATCTCTGTGCATTCCCGGTCAGCAGTTAATCCTGACTACTCCGCCGGTAAGGTCCGCCATCGCAAGCGTACCTTCGATCGTCTTCTGATCCCCGAGCACATCCGTCAGGATAATCTTTCCGTCTTGAACCTCAATCTTGCTGACATACTCAAGAATCACGCTGTCAGGCTCCGAAGTCCTGTAAGCTGTTGCCAGACACATAAACCTGCACCTCCCTGGCTGATCCCGTTTCCGCTGATTTTCAAAGCCGCGAAGAACGGACCGCAAATGTTTCCTCAAAAAATATATTATGATTTATTTCAGTTTTTCACCATGGACAAAGCAAGGCTGAGATAGAGATTTCCCTTCTGGAATTCATCCACCGCTTTCTTGATCTGCTCTGCCGCCTCGGCTTTTCCGGCCGCTCTCAGCTTATCCGCCACCTGGTCAAGCTCCGCCGCATGATGTTCATTGTGCTTCCACATGTAATCAAGCAGGGCTGCCATCTTGTCCTGTCCTGACGCCTCCGCCTCAGGAGCATGCGCGTGGCTGTGGCCGTGTTCATGTGCCCCGCATCCTGCACATCCGCTGTCGCAGGAAGCCTGAGCGCAGCCGTCCTGCTCGTGAGTATGGTCATGCTCATCCTCGTGACCATGTTCATGGCTGTGGGGATGAGAGTGCTCATACGTATGCTGATGTGTATGGGTATGCTCATGGGAATGCGGACATGGATTGCCGTTTTCATCGTGAACCAAATGCATAATCGTCGTCCTTTCATGAATAAAAGTTTGTTAAGAATTTCACACTGTAAAATCCACTTTCACATTTGGTGCCATTATAGCACAACTTGTTTATTCCCACAACCACCAATATGTACTTTTTTTAGAACTTTTTTTAAAAACAGAAAAAATCCACGGCAAACTATTATGAAAATTTACCATGGATTTCTTTAGCAGTTTTTTAGCGCCGAAATTTCGTTAAAAATTCTACAATCAATTTTAAACATAAATTTTCTGTTAAAGGCTGTATCTCAGCCCTGCTTTCCCTCCGCTCCGGCAAAGTCCCAGGGCAGAAGGGAATTCTCGATTTTTGAGTCGCGCAGCATCAGTTCCGATACGGCCTGATGCGGATTCTTCCCCTCAAACAGCACCTGATTCACCTGCTCGATAATCGGAAGCTCAATGCCGCATGTTTTCGCCAGCTTTACCGCTGCTCTGGCCGAATAAACGCCCTCGACGACCATATTCACTTCTTTCATGGCCTCCTCCATCGTATAGCCTTTTCCAAGAAGAATGCCTGCCCGGCGGTTCCGGCTGTGCATGCTTGCGCAGGTAACGATCAGATCTCCCATGCCGGTAAGCCCCGAAAAAGTCTCCTGATGGCCGCCAAGCCTGGTTCCAAGTCTCGAGATTTCAACCATTCCGCGCGTGATCAGCGCAGCTTTCGCATTATCTCCATACCCCATTCCGTCCGCAATCCCGGCAGCCAGCGCAATCACGTTTTTCAGTGCGCCGCCAAGCTCGATCCCCACCAGATCCGGACTGATGTATACGCGAAAACAGGGACTCATAAACAGTTTCTGGAGATACCGCGCGTCTTTTTCCTGACGGGCGCCGATGACACAGGTAGTAGGCAGTCCCCGCGCAACCTCCTCCGCATGGCTTGGACCTGAGAGCACCGCGCAGACTGCCTGGGGCAGAACTTCTTCCAGGATCCCGCTCATTGTGAACAGAGTGGACTCCTCTATTCCCTTCGCGGCGCTTACCAGAAACATGCCGGGCCGGACGTACGGCTTCATCTTCTCTGCCGTCTCCCGCACACAGACAGACGGAACAACGACGACACAGACTTCCTTTCCCTCTGTCGCTTTCTCCAGAGATGCGGTAATCTCCATCGTTTCCGGAATCCGGATTCCCTCCAGCTTTGATTCGTGACGCCTTGTCGTGCGGATCTGTTCCGCTTCAGATTCCCTGTGCGACCACAGAGTCACTTTATGCCCGTTTTCATGCAGCAAAAGCGCAAGCGCCGTTCCCCAGCTTCCCGCGCCGATCACACCGATTTCTGCCATACAATGATGCCTCCTGTAAAAAATTTTTCTGACTTTTTGTCCGGCCCGGCTTTCAGTCCTTTTTATTTTCTTTAAATAAGTAGGTTTTCCGCTCGCACCCGTGAAGCAGTCGGCCAATATTTTCGCGATGCTTCCAGAATGCAAGAATTGTCAGGGCCGCGGCCAGCGCATACATCTCATACAGACGCGGCTGCGTCATCCCCCAGACACCCATCTGTCCGAAAACGACAACCTCAATCAGAAAACCGGTACAGACAAGCAGGGAACCGAGCGAAACGTAATGCGTCAGAAGAAACGCCGACGCGAATGTGACAATTCCAAGCAGCGTCATGACCAGGTTCAGCGCCAGAAGGAGCCCCCCGGTCGCGGCAATTCCCTTGCCGCCCCGAAATCCCAGATAAAACGGATAATTATGCCCAAGTATGGCGCCGGCTCCCGCATAAAGAGACAAAAGCGGAAGCATGTCCCCGTAAGATTTCCGGAACAAAAGCTGCACCGTCCAGACGGCGAAGGCACACTTGAATCCATCGCCGAAAAAAGTCAGAATCCCGGCTCCGGTCCCAAGGGTCCTGAGCATATTTGTCGTGCCGGCATTGCCGCTCCCGTGATCGCGGATATCAATCCCGTGAAGACGGCCATACAGATAACCGGTCTGAAACAGTCCAAACACATACCCAACAGCCAGACAAATCAACCGTACCATACTTAATTCTCCTTATCTTTGCGTTCACGAATGATAAATTTCAGCGACGTCCCCTTGAACCCGAATGTATCGCGGATCTTGTTCTCCAGATACCGCGTATAGGAAAAATGCATCAGGCTTCTGTCATTCACAAAAATCACAAAAGTCGGCGGTTTCACCGCAACCTGTGTGATATAGTACAGTTTCAGCCGTTTTCCCTTATCGGAAGGAGGCTGCTGCATGGCTGTGGCCTCTGCCATGATCTCATTGAGAACGCCGGTCGCGATCCTCATGGACTGGTTTGTAATGACCATGTCGATCGTCTCAAACAGTTTGGGAAGCCGCTGTCCGGTCTCTGCGGAAATAAAGATGATCTCCGCGTACGGCATATAGGAAAGCACTTCCCGGATACGCTCCGTATACCGGTAAACTGTCTTGTCATCCTTTGTGATGGCGTCCCATTTATTGACCGCGATCACAATCCCTTTGCCGCGGTCATGCGCGATCCCGGCGATCTTCGCATCCTGCTCCGTCACGCCTTCAACCGCGTCGATCATGATGACGACGACATCGGCCCGCTCCACCGCCGTTACGGTCCGGATAATGCTGTACCGCTCCAGTTCTTCCTTTATTTTGCTTTTCCGGCGCAGTCCGGCGGTATCGATAAACACATACTCCTGTCCGTTCCATTTTACGGCGGTATCGACCGCATCCCTCGTTGTCCCGGCAATATCGGAGACAATCAGCCGGTTCTCGCCGATCAGCTTGTTGATCAGAGAGGACTTCCCCACATTCGGCTTGCCGACGATCGCGATCCTCGGACGGTCGTCCTCATAATCCTCCACTTCCTCAGGATTAAAATGCGCCACCACCGCGTCAAGCATATCCCCGATCCCAATCTTGTTGCTTGCGGAAATCGGATGAGGGTCTCCAATTCCAAGATTATAAAATTCATAGACGTCCGCTATCATTTTTTGATAGCTGTCCACCTTGTTCACAACCAGAACAACCGGCTTATGCGAGCGGCGCAGCATGTCCGCCACTTTTGAGTCCGAGTCAGTCAGCCCCTGCCTGCAGTCCACAAGAAACAGAATCACATCCGCTGTATCTATCGCAATCTGAGCCTGATCCCTCATCTGAGACAGAATGACATCACTCGTATCCGGCTCGATTCCTCCCGTATCGATCAGGGTAAAATTGAGATTCAGCCACTCAAC
This sequence comes from uncultured Lachnospiraceae bacterium, assembly GCA_947626965.1. Classification (GTDB taxonomy): domain Bacteria; phylum Bacillota; class Clostridia; order Lachnospirales; family Lachnospiraceae; genus Choladousia. Next base: position 37,916 of record CANQUH010000012.1, on the reverse strand, counting down.
GTCAGCGTAAATTCTGTCTCTCGTCACGCCTGGCGTATCCTGCACGATCGAAATATTCTGACCTGCCAGCGCGTTGAACAATGTGGACTTTCCCACGTTCGGCCTGCCAACGATTGCCACGATTGGTTTGCTCATTTTTCTCCTCCTTCATCTCTGATTTACGTTTGATTTTACATGAATCCGGCCGCTTTGTAAAGGTTTTGGTTTCCGATCTTTTAGCTTGACGCTTGACTCTTCCTCCATGAAATGCTATAAATGTAGTATATGTACAGGCATTACAATATTTTTACAATAATTTACCCTAATTACTTTTCTATTTATTCACCTTACACAGGGAGGATCATATGTCAGACATACTTACTCTGGAGCAGACGCTTCCGGTCGGCCCTCTGAAAATCGCGGTTCTCGAAGGCTGCCGCGAACTCGGCGTCACAGTGGACGGCCACATTGCCGCCATGCGCAAAGATACTGCCCGCTTCCTGAAAAATCCGCTGGCGGTTTCCGGTTATCTTGAAGACAGTTATCTGCTCGGCTGCAGATGCCCGCGGTTTGGTTCCGGCGAAGGCAAAGGACAGATCAGCGGCTCCGTGCGCGGAACTGACCTGTATATTCTGGTTGATGTCTGCAATTACAGCCTGACCTACACAGTATGCGGATACGAAAACCACATGTCCCCTGACAATCATTATCAGGATCTGAAACGCATCATCTCGGCAGCCACCGGAAAGGCAAAGCGGATCAATGTCGTCATGCCGTTTCTCTATGAGGGACGCCAGCACAAGAAAAACAAAAGGGAGTCCCTCGACTGTTCCATTGCTCTGCAGGAGCTCTCCGATATGGGCGTCTCAAACATCATCACATTTGACGCGCATGACCCGCGTGTACAGAACGCGATTCCGCTGAAGGGCTTCGACTCCTTCATGCCTACCTATCAGTTTCTGAAAGCGCTTGTGGATACGGTTCCCGATTTCAGAATCGATCCGCAGTATCTCGCCGTCATCAGCCCGGACGAGGGCGCCATGGAGCGCGCGGTCTATTTCGCGAATATCCTCGGACTTGGCATGGGCATGTTCTACAAGCGGCGCGATTACACGACGATCGTCAACGGCAAAAATCCGATCGTCGCCCACGAATTCCTCGGAGATTCCGTCGAAGGCAAGGACGTCATCATCATCGACGACATGATCTCCTCCGGCGGCAGCATGCTTGATACCGCACGCCAGCTGAAAGAACGCAAGGCAAAACGTGTGTTTATCTGTACGACGTTCGGGCTGTTCACGGACGGATTCGAAGAATTTGACGACTATTATGAGAAAGGCTACATCACAAAGGTTGTCACTACCAATCTGAATTACCGTTCCCCGGAACTGCTCGCCAAACCTTACTATGCGGAGGCCGACATGTCCAGATTCCTCGCAATGATCATTGAATGTCTGAATCACGACGTGTCGATGAGCAAGATTGAATCCCCGACGGAGAAAATCAACGATCTTCTTGCCTCCTACCACGCCATACGTTCCTGACAGAATTTATCCCATGATGATCGGGCAGGAGGCGGTTTTTCCTCCTGCTCGCTGCGCGGCCCAGGTGCTGCGTCAGCAGCTGTTTTCCCTTCCTGGGCCTGCGCACCAAAAGCGGCTCATCCGGCAGAATTTCCGGCCAGTGAGCCGCAGTTTAATTGTCTTTCCAAAATTCTGAAACGTCCGCACAGGCACATATGATTATGATTTTCCGTAGGCCTTCACATACACAAAGCCCGTGTCATCCCTGTGCATATGATAATCCTCCTCCAGCAGCGCACAGAGAAGATCCTCTCCGCGCGAATCAACCGGAACAATCTTCATGGAAAGCGCCTCGCCGGCTTCCTGCAGGGTCATATCATCCAGAAATACGTCTTCCCCCATCCGCAGCATGTTTGATGAGATCAGGAGCACATCCCCTCGCTTGTCCCGCGGAATTTTCTCAACCTGTCCGACCAGATCCTGTCCGGTGATCAGCCCGGATACCGTGATCGTCTCCCCGAAGAAATCATTCCGGATCCCGGTCACCCGCACATCAAATCCAGGATAAACTTCCATAAACATTGAAGCAAGTTCCCTGATCATGCTTTCCGCAAGATATCCCGTGGCAATCACAGCCCTGCGGCAAAGGCACCTTTCCTCCTCATACCGCGGATCTTTTTTTCTCTCTGCCAGCGCCTGTGTAAATTCTTCCCGCAGAAGCCGCATCATTCCGACGCCGTTTTCAAGCTGAACATAGCCGTCATAGCGCTCTTCCTCCGGATACGGCCGCTCTGCCAGCGCATAGAATTCGTCGCTCGCGTGAACAAAATGAAGGCCGTACTGTTCATAAAATTCTTTCTGCCGGGATTCAATATAATCGATCACCTGCTCCGCCTCTTCCTTTGTAAACAGTTCAAGCGGATACAGATTTTCCCGGTATCTTGTGATTCCTGCCGGAACAACCGATACGCTCCGCAGAAACGGCAGATACGCCGACAGATCCTCAATCGTGCGCGCAAGCTCCGCCCCGTCATTGATTCCGCGGCAGAGCACAATCTGACCGTTCATCTCGATCTGATGGTCATAAAGCCGTTTCAGATACGAGAGCGACCGCCCCGCAAAACGATTGTTCAGCATCCTGCAGCGAAGTTCCGGATTCGTCGTATGGACGGAGATATTGATCGGCGCAAGATGAAACCGTATGATCCGGTCAATATCCTTCTCACTCATATTGGTCAGCGTGACATAATTTCCCTGGAGAAACGACAGTCTGGAATCATCGTCTTTGAAATAGAGCGTCTCCCGCATATCGGGCGGCATCTGATCGATAAAGCAGAAAATACAGCGGTTTCTGCAGGAATGATATTCGCTCATCAGGTCATTTTCAAAGACAATTCCCAGATCCTCATCATCCTCTTTTTCTATTTCCAGCTCCCACTGTTCCCCATCCGGCTTTTCAATAAGCACGGTCAGATAGTCGTCCTTCACCAGAAACCGGTAGTCAAACACATCCTCTATCTCCTCGTCATTGACCGCAAGCAGGCGGTCCCCCGCTTCCACCTCAAGCTCCTCGGCAATCGAGCCCGGCAAAACCTCTTTAATCAAATGTCCGTTCATCTTATCATCCCTTCTCCCATGTTTCCGCGCATCTGTGCGCGGAGCTTTCCCATTTCACAGGGAATTTCCGCCGGACTTGCTGCAGCACAAAAACGCCGCCAGATTTCCCCTTTTTCCCTGTGAGGCTCTGTGGGAATAAAGGATATCCGGATTACAGCAGGTGCAGACGTCCGTCACAGCAATATGTTCCGGACGTATCCCGGCTCTCATCATATTCCGGCGGCACACTTCCCAGAGATCAAGCTGATATTTGCCGTCCGTCTTCGTGTCATAGAGAAGCGGCCACATTTCGTGGGGATACTGTTCCCGTACCTGGACAATCACATCCTCGCTCACCTCGTAACAGGAGCGGCAGATCGAAGGTCCGATCGCGGCAATCAGTTCTGCAGGATCGCTGCCATACGTCTCCTGCATCGCCCGGACTGTCACCCCGGCGATATCGGACACGGTTCCCCTCCATCCTGAATGGGAAAGGCCGATCGCGCCATGCACAGGATCCACAAAAAACAACGGCACACAGTCCGCGTAAAAAGTCACAAGCACGAGCCCAGGCACATTCGTCACAAGTCCATCCACATCCTTGTAATCCCGGTCTGTCACATATCCTTTTCCCCGGTCAGCTTCTGTCACAACACGGACATGGTTTGTGTGCGTCTGATAAGAGAATACCATATCATCCACGGAAAACCCGATCGCGTCCGCAATCCGGCGGTAATTTTCCCGCACACGTTCCGGATCGTCACCGCGGGAAAAACTCAGGTTCATGGAGGCGAGATCTCCTGTGCTCACGCCACCGAGCCTTGTACTGAAACCGTGAACAATTCCCGGTATTTCACTAAGCAGCGGAAATGTCAGAAACGGCACCCCGCCCTTTTCAGACGACCTGATCACACGGCCGCTCCCTGAACGCTGCAGCTTCAGACCGCAGATCATATCATCATAAACTGTATCATCACAAAGCATACCATTATCACTGATATTCCCATGGTTCATGGCAATAACCTTCCTTCCCGTCCGGTCCTGCGGCACAAGTCATCCGCGCCGCCTCTCTTCTCTGCGCCGCACCTGCAGACACTTTATTAAATTTCGCGGAACAGTTCCCGCACCGTTCCCGCATTATAATTTCTGACACGTTTCAGCGGAATCTTCGCCGCACGAAACGCTCTGTCCTTGAACTGATCCCTCTTTCCCGCTTCCGCCGTATCATGAGACCTGTCATCAAGTTCAAGTGCAAACAGGACTTCCAGATTTCTGTCACATATGACAAAGTCCACATGTTTCTGCGAGATCCCCGCAAAATATTTCATATAATTTTTCCGGGAGGATACCTCCATCAGATCCTTCAGTCCGACTTTCGGACAGATCAGAAGATTTCTTCTCTCGGCCTCCTGCCGCAAAAGCAGATAAAACCCGTATTCTCTTTTTGTAAGAATCGGACGGGCACGATAGGGATAACGCTTTCTGCGCGAAAACATGCGGACAGTGATCCAGACAAAAATGAGTATCACAAAAAAAGCCGCAATAAGAACGATCATTTTTTCTCTCGAAACGTATGCTGCAACCATAGTTTTCTCCCCTGGTACTTTTGCCCGAAAATTTCCCAACAAACTCCCCTGTCAGACATACCGGCATCCCCATGAATGAAAGCCCCTCACAGAACAGTCACACAGACATGCCTGTCTGAAACGCATCCCTGTACAGCGTCACCTTTCTGCCGCACACGGAAACAACATCAAACCTGCAGGGAGCGAGTCCATATTCCGGATGTCTCATCAGATAGTACTGTGCGCAGCGGATGATGCGCCGCTGCTTCCCAGGCCCCACTGCCTCGGCGCCTGTCCCCATCCGGTCATCTTTTCGGTACTTTACTTCCAGAAACACAAGATACTCCCCGTCAAGCGCGATAATATCAATCTCTCCCTGTCTGTACCGGAAATTCCTCTCCAGAATACGGTATCCCTTTTCTTCAAGAAACAAAACCGCGAGCTGCTCATACTGTGTTCCTGTTTGTCTTTTGTTCAATCAGCCGCCTCCCTGGCAGGAATCATCAGTCCTGCCTCAGTATATGTTTTAGAAAACTCATTCTATGTATCCGCGAGGGTCCGTACTTGCGGATGGCCTCCACATGGGCAGCCGACCCATAGCCTTTATGTGACGCAAAACCATACTGCGGCATTTCCCTGTCATATTCACACATAATTCTGTCCCTCGTCACTTTTGCAATCACGCTGGCGGCCGCGATCGAGAGACTTTTTCCGTCACCGCCTATGATCGGTACCTGAGGAATCGTCATATGCGGAATCGTCACTGCATCATTCAGAAGAATCTGAGGAACCGTTCCCAGAGAACTGACCGCCTCCCGCATCGCTTCATACGTTGCCTGCAGGATATTAATCTCATCAATGCGCTCATGTCCGACAATCCCGACGCCAACCGCGACTGCTTTCTGGTATATTTCCTCGTACAAAGCCTCCCGCCTCTTCGCGGTAAGCTTTTTCGAATCATTCAGATACAAAATCTCACAGCCGGGAGGCAGGATAACGGCACCGGCCACAACGGGGCCGGCCAGAGGGCCTCTCCCTGCCTCGTCAACGCCGCATATCAGCCCCACATGCTCATACTTCTCTTCATAGATACGCATGTGCGCAAGCCTTTCCCGCTCTTTTTCCAGTTTTTCCTGCTTTTTCCTGTACTTCTCAACAAGAGCGGCCACACCGCTTCTTGTATCTTTTCCGTACAGCTCAAGCAGTTCCTGAAGTTTCTCTCCCTCTGCCTGTTCCAGTTCACATTTGATATCCGCAATGCTTTTCATAAAATTCCTTTCTGTTGTCTGCAATTTCCTGTGACACCACATAGAAAACGCACCGCATGAGAAAAGTCCATTATAAACTTTTCAGGCGGTGCGCCGCTCAATGGAAGTCTGATCTGCAGCATCATGATATCATAAAAATCCAAAGCCGGATAATGGCCAGATTCGGAACCAGGCTCTGCCGACAATATCGCTGCGCGATATATTTCCAACGCTTGGTTCCCGGCTGTCGCTGCTGTTGCTGCGATTATCTCCGAGAACAAAATATTCGTCCCGTCCCAGCGTGATCTGTCCCGAAGCCAGCCCCGGGTTTCCGATTTCCCCGTACCCGTAATCTTCCTTCAGCTTTCTGCCGTTGATATAAATCACATCATCCTGAATCTGCACAGTTTCGCCCGGAAGGCCAATAATTCGCTTAATATAAAAAGTGTCCTCCTGATACTTGAACGGAAACACGATGATATCAAAACGTCCGGGATCAATAAACCGGTACGATATTTTATCGACGATCAGATTGTCCCCGTCACTCATTGTCGGATACATGGATTCCCCGCTGACCTGCGTCCTCTCTCCAACATATTCGACAAGCAGCCACATACAGACAAACACAAGAACAAGATTTAAAACCCAGCTGCACACCTCTCTGACAACTGACCTTCTCTTAACGGCAGGCTTCTTTCTTTTCACTGCTGGTCACCACTTTCCGGCAGCCTTTCTACTGATGCTTCAGAAATCCGATATCGGACAGAGGCCAGATGCGAACCCACGCGCGGCCTACAATCTTGTCCCTCTTAATATTCCCGACAAGCTCATTGCGGCTGTCTTTACTGTTGTTGCGGTTATCTCCCATGACGAAGTATTCATCATCTCCAAGTTTTACCGGCTCAATCGCACGCCCCGGATCCTCAATCGTCTCAAGACCATAATTCTCTTCCAGAATCTCTCCGTCTATGTAGATATTGCCCTCCAGGTCAATCTGTATGGTCTCACCCGGCATGCCGATAATACGTTTAATGAAAAACTTGGAATCATCATACGGAAACACAATGATGTCAAAACGTTCCGGACTTCCGAAACGATAGGACAGTTTTTCAACAATCAGATTGTCCCCGTCGTTCAGCGTCGGATTCATGGAACGTCCGTCCACCATGGTTCTCTGTCCGACAAAATGCAGGATAAACCACGTTAATCCCAGAACAACACCTATATAAGCAATCCAGCTCAAAATTTCCCTCGCCATACTGGTCTGCTTCGCTTCCTTTTCTTCTGCTTTTTTGTCATCCTTCATGTCAGCCACCACCTTTGTAAAAATTAAATCTGTTTCTCCAAAACAGGCATCTCCAGCGTAATCGCTCCGAGACGGCCGCTGCGAAAATCCTCAATCAGAAGCTGCGCCGCTTTCTGGCCGTCCGGTTCCCCGCCCTTTTTCACACATCCGCGCACTTTTGCAATACGCGCCAGCACATCCGCGGTTTCCGCCGCTCTGTCCGGGCTCTGTCCGGACGCCTGCGCCGTCAGTGTTTCCTCATCAATCTGATATCTCCCGGCAATCACCCCGGGGTATTGAGTCAGAAGATAAGTAATCAGCCACAGAGCCAGTTCTTCCGGCTGAAGTATCTCATCGCGGATCGCGCCGGTCACGGCCAGTTTCAGTCCGACCATCTGATCTTCAAATTTAGGCCAGAGTATTCCCGGAGTATCCAGCATCTCCACCTCGCGGTTGAGGCGTATCCACTGCTTTCCCTTTGTCACTCCGGGCCGGTTGCCCGTTTTCGCACATGCCTTTCCGGCAAATGTATTGATAAATGTGGATTTCCCCACATTGGGAATGCCTGCAATCATGGCGCGCACCGGCCTGTTTATAATTCCCCGCCTGCGGTCCCGCTCTTTCTTTTCCCGGCACGCATCATCTATGGCGCTGCTGACCGCCCGCATCCCTGTTCTGCTCCGCGCGTCCACCACAGCGGTAAAACAGCCGCGGTCCCTGAAATAGCTTTCCCATTTATCCGTTGCAGAGCGGTCCGCAAGATCTGCTTTATTTAAGAGGACCAGTCTTGCTTTTCCCTTTCCCAGCTCATCGATATCCGGATTGCGGCTCGAGAGCGGAACCCGGGCGTCCACCAGCTCAATCACAAGGTCAATCAGTTTGATGTCCTCCTGCATCATGCGCCTGGCCTTTGTCATATGACCAGGATACCATTGATAATTCATCCGCCACCTCTCAGTTATATGGTCAGCTGCGCAGCAGCCGCCTGTTCTCGGACGGAGACAAAACCATCCACACTTTTCCTTCAATGTGGTCAATATTCACCGCTCCGATATCGGCAAACCTGCTGTCCACGCTGTTGTTTCGATTATCTCCGAGCACAAAGTACTCCTTCCTGCCAAGATGAACTTCCTTCTCCGCCATCCCAGGATTTGTGATCGTCGGATAATTTCCTTCCTCCATCAGGACCTGCCCGTCAATGTATACAATTCCCTCTTTGATCTGAACGGTCTCCCCCGGCAGGCCAATCACCCGCTTGATATTGGAATGTGCGGTCTCGCTGCCGTTCGGCCGGAACGAGATGATATCTCCGCGTTCAGGGCGGCTGATCTGATAGGAAAAAGTATTGATGAGAACAATGTCTCCGCCCTGCAGCGTCATCTCCATCGACTGGCCGATATTCGTCCTGGACTGGCCGAAAAAGAGTACCGCAATATACGCAAAAAGAATCATAACCAGAATCTGGAAGGTCCATACCAGAATCTTCTGCAGAAGCGCCAGCCGGTGCTTCGGACCCGGCTGCTCTTCTCTCCTCCTCTGCCGCCTTCCCGCTCTGGAAGGTCCGGGAACAGACTGCAGATCCAGCTGCTGAACACTCGGCCCGTACTGACCGGCACTTCCCTGGTTTTGCCGCTGCTTCGGAAGTCTTCTTCTTCTCATAATGGCCTCCATCCCGCCGTTTCTGCCGGCAAGACAGGCTCCGGCAGAAAACCCCTTTTCCTCTGCCGCCGTTCCCCTGACGAGCGGCATTCTCTTTTCTCCGCGTACGCAAACAGGGACAATATACAATGATGTAATTGTCCCTGGATACACTCACTATTTCACAAGCTCTTTCACTTTGGCTCTCTTGCCGACGCGTCCCCTCAGATAGGTCAGTTTCGCACGTCTTACTTTACCATGTCTTACAACCTCGACACGTTCCACAGACGGAGAATGAAGCGGCCATGTCTTCTCAACTCCGATACCGTTTGAATTCTTGCGGACAGTAAATGTAGCTCTTACGCCTCCGCCCTGCTTTTTAAGGACAATTCCTTCAAATATCTGGATTCTCTCGCGGTTTCCCTCTCTGATCTTCGCGTATACCTTTACCGTATCGCCCACACGAAACTCGGGAACCTCAGCTTTCAGCTGTTCCTCTTCGATTTTTCTGATAATCTCGTTCATTGTGTTCCTCCTTATATTTTTGGATGTTCTTAATACAAAATCTGTAACAGAGGACCATCTCTTTTCCACAACGCAGACTATTCTATCATGATTTCTCTGTGATTGCAAGAAGTTTTGACAAAAAAACAGCCTGCTCCTGCGTGATCTCATCCTCCGCCTGACCGGTTATGAGCGCCTGGAGATATTTACGGTCTTTTTTGTCAAATGTTACTGTTTTCAGAAGCTCCGGCCGGTTCCGCAGCGTCCGCAGAATCGACTGATTCCTCCTCCAGCGGTCCACATTGGCATGATGACCCGACAAAAGCACAGCAGGAACCTTCTTCCCCCTCCAGTCCTCGGGACGGCTGTACTGCGGATATTCCAGAAGTCCTCCCTGGAAGCTCTCCGACTGTCCGGATTCCTGATTGCTCAGAACCCCGGGGACCATGCGCGCAATCGCGTCCATCATGACAAGCGCCGGGAGCTCTCCTCCTGTCAGAACATAATCCCCGATCGAGACATGATCCGTAACGATCTCATCCAGCACCCTCTCATCGATCCCTTCATAATGTCCGCAGAGAAAAACCAGTTCTTCCCCGCCTGCGAGCTCCTCCGCCATCTTCTGGTCAAACACCCGTCCCTGCGGATTCAGGCAGATCACGCGCGTCTGCGCCGGGAGCTCTCCGGCAAGCGATTCCCAGGCTCTCATCACAGGTTCCGCCTGCATGACCATGCCGGCTCCGCCTCCATACGGATAATCATCGATCCTGCCGTCCCCTCTGAGCGAAAAATCACGAATATTGACTGTATGGAGACAGATAATTCCCTTTGCCATGGCACGTCCCGTAATGCTGGTTCCAAGAGCGGCCTCAACCATCTCAGGGAACAGAGTCAAAACATGAAACTTCATGCAGGACCTCCTTTACTCATCCATGCCTTCCAGCAGATGTACCTGCATAATTCCCCCTGCAATATCCACCTTCCGCACACACTGGCGGATTGCCGGAATCAGAATCTCCTTCTTCCCGGAGGTATGGACTACATAGACGTCATTTGCGCCGGTCTGAAGAACGTTGTCAAGGGTTCCAAGCGGCGTTCCGTCCTCGAGGACGACCGCCAGGCCAATCAGATCTGCTATATAATATTCATCTTTTCCAAGTTTTACCGCATCCTCGCGGGGAACATAAAGATCCTTTCCTTTGTAGGGCTGGACATCCTCAATTCTGTCGTGCCCGCAGAATTTCAGGATTACCATGTTTTTGAAAAATTTCACTCCTGCGATCTCAAGCTCCTTCATACCGGAGCCGCTCTCCAGATAAACCCTTTTCAGTTTTTTAAATTTCGCAGGATCATCGGTTGTCGGAAAGACCTTGACTTCCCCCTGCAGCCCATGGGTGCTGGTAATCGCTCCAACTCTGAAATTTTCTGTCATTTCCGCTCCTTAAACGCGCGCCGCGCCTTTCATATTTTCCCCATATAAGACGATAAGAAGTACGCGGTGCGTACTTCTTATTATTTTGCGCAGGCCCGGGCATGGAAACCAGCTGCTGACGCAACACCTGGGCCGCGCAGACAAGCAGGATGGAAAACCTCCTCCTGCTCGATCTGTTTGCCTGTAACCGGCAGCGAAACCGGAACACTCTGCGCGGATTTTGCCCGCTGTTCTCCGGCATGCAGAAAAATCATAACTGCCATGCTGTCTTTCTGCTACAGAATATCCACAATCACCTTCAGGTCATCCCTGGACGCTGCCGCTTTTACAACAGAACGGATCGCCTTGGCGATTCTGCCCTGCTTGCCGATTACTTTTCCCATGTCAGAAGGAGCTACTTTGAGCTCCAGGACCAGAGCTTTTCCGCTCTGTTTTTCTGTCACTTCCACTTCATCCGGATTATCGACCAGAGACTTTGCAATTATTTCAACTAATTCTTTCATATATGCACACCTCTGCTCTATTTTTCAATCCCGGCCACCTTGAAGAGCTTTCCAACTGTCTCAGTCGGCTGTGCGCCGTTAGCAAGCCACTTCTTAGCCAGTTCTTCATTAATCTTGAACTCACTCGGATCCGTGTTCGGGTTGTAGGTACCGATTTCCTCAATGAACTTTCCGTCTCTCGGAGATCTGGAATCAGCCACAACAATTCTATAGAAAGGATTTTTCTTTTTTCCCATTCTTCTCAGTCTGATCTTTACTGCCACCTTTTTCACCTCCTTAGGTAGAATATGAATATCAGCGCGGGCCCGGGGCCCCGCCGTTAAAAGGGAAGTTTAAACTTACCTCTTTTACCTGCTTTTCCTCCGAACATACCGGAGTACTGCTTCATCATTTTTCTGCTCTGTTCAAACTGCTTTACCAGACGGTTCACTTCCGACAGGTCAACACCCGCCCCCGCCGCGATCCTCTTCTTGCGCGAAGGATTCAGCAGATCCGGATTGGAGCGTTCCGCCGGCGTCATGGAAAGAATGATCGCTTCGATCTGCGCCATCTTTTTTTCGTCAATTGAATCTTCAATCTGCTTCATCTGCGAACCGCCAAAGCCGGGAATCATGCTCAGAATACTGGAAATGCCTCCCATATTCTTCATCTGGTTCATGCTTTCAAGATAATCGTCAAACCCGAACTGAGCCTTGCGCAGCTTCTGCTCCATATCGCGGGCTTTTTCCTCATCGATCGCTTCCTGCGCCTTCTCAATCAGGGACATCACATCCCCCATGCCAAGAATTCTCGATGCCATGCGGTCCGGATAAAACTGCTCCAGATCCGAAAGCTTCTCTCCCATGCCTGCGTACAGAATCGGTTTGCCGCAGGTCGCCCGGATCGACAAAGCCGCTCCTCCGCGCGTATCCCCGTCAAGCTTTGTGAGAATAACGCCGTCAATCCCAATCTTATCCTGAAACACCGAAGCGACATTTACCGCATCCTGTCCCGTCATCGCGTCGACTACAAGTATTGTCTGATCAACCCGGACCTCCGACTTGATCTCCTGCAGTTCCCGCATCATATCCTCATCCACGTGAAGACGGCCCGCCGTATCAAGCAGAACAACGTTCAGACTGTTTCTGCGCGCATATTCAACCGCCTCATGGGCAATCTTCACAGGACTTTCCTTATCGCCCAGGGAAAAAACCTCGACGCCCTGTTTCTCCCCGTTGACCTCGAGCTGTCTGATCGCGGCCGGACGGTAAACATCACAGGCTGCCAGCAGAGGCTTTCTGCCCTTTGACTTCAGCTTGCCGGCGAGCTTTGCCGTCGTCGTCGTCTTTCCTGCTCCCTGCAGTCCGGCCATCATGATCACCGTGACTTCACCGCCGGGCCTCAGGGCAATCTCCGTCATCTCAGAACCCATCAGGCTGACCAGCTCATCATTGACAATCTTGATAACCATCTGCCCGGGATTCAGGCCATTCATGACATCCTGCCCGACTGCCTTCTCCTGAACTGATTTGATAAACTGCTTCACAACCTTGAAGCTGACATCCGCTTCAAGCAGCGCCAGCTTGACTTCCTTCAGAGCGGTCTTTACATCCGCTTCCGTCAGCCTTCCCTTGCTCCGCAGATTCTTAAAAACATTCTGAAGCTTCTCGGATAAGCTCTCAAACGCCATTTTATAACTCCTCTAAAATACTGTCTGCTATCTCACACACACTGTCCGCAAACGCCGCACGATCCAGTTCTCCTTCTGCGCGGGACAAAGCGCGGATCTGCTCCACTTTTTCCCGGATAAGAAGGAAACGCTCGACCAGATGCAGCCTGGCCTCATAATCCTCAAGGATCCTGTTGCACCGCTTGATCAGCTCATGGACTCCCTGGCGGCTGATTCCGAGATCCTCCGCAGCCTCCGAGTACGAGATGTCATTCAGAACAACCTCCTCGTACACGTTCCTCTGGTGCTCTGTAAGCAGCTCGCCATAAAAATCATACAGCAATGTTCTCTGCAAAACCTGCTCCATGTGCATCACCTCCGGTATCATAAACGAAAAGGGGCAGGTTGTCAAGTATTTTTTATTGACAACCTGCTCTTTTCCGGAAAATTATAAGGCCGGAATTTCATCCGTCAATTCTCCGATCACATGGATCATTTTCGCCAAATCCTCCTTTTCCCGCTCGCCCTCGCAGCACAGTTCAATTTCTTCTCCGCACCGGATCCCTGCGGAAAGAATATTGAGCAGGCTTTTCGCATTGATGATATGACTGCCATAGAGGATTGTCACACGGGAAGAGCATTTTTCTGCCGCGTTTGCTACATTCCGCGCCGGATACACATGCAGCCCGGTCGCATTGATCACTCTCAGTTTCCGGCTGGTCATTCCTCCACCTCTTTTCCGGGGACTACAGTCTCCCCACACTAACTGTTTCCGCGATTCATGGCAAATACCGTTTTCCTGACTTGCTTCCGCCGGCAGCCGGTCATCCTCTGTATATGTCCGGCAAATGCCGCGGGAGCTGGTCCCCGCTGAGCTCAGCAGGGATTTATGTATACAGTATACGCAAAACACCCCATTAAAACCCCACTTTCCAGTGGGGTTACTCGTATTGCCTGATACCTTTCTCCGGAATTGTGTACACCTGTTTCGCTTAGAATTAGTATACTATAAGAAACACTATAGTTCAACAATTTTACATAAAATTCACAATTTTTTTCATTTTATTTTGCAATATTTTTAATATTACAGAGATAGTTTTTACCTCACATAAGATCCGTATTTCATGATGCCAGGGTGCTGAAAGGCCCCGCAATATCGCGGGGCCTGTCTCGCAGGGCATGAAAGTTTACTTAATAAAACGGTCGATCGCTTTATTCAGCTCTTCGATCGTTTTTCTGTCGCCGGATTCGATCGCATCAACCAGACAATGTTCGATATGATCCTGCAGAATTACCTTTCCGGTGTTATTGATCGCCGCCTTGACTGCTGAGAGCTGCACCAGCACCTCGCTGCAGTCCCGCCCGTCTTCCACCATCCGCTTGATCGACTGCAGATGACCGATCACACGCGACAGCCGGTTCAGCACCGCTTTCGTGTGCTCATGAGAGTGCGGATGTGCGTGTGTATGCGCATGTTCGTTTGTATGGGAATGCTGTATCACCGTGCCGTCTGCAAGTACATGCGTATGCGCGCTTCCGGACGATCCTGCAGTTTCTGTCTCATGTCTGTCGTCTCCCACTGCCTTATTCCTCCGTCTTCTTTTTCCTGCCGCGGGCAGCCACTTTCTCAAGCGTTTCCGTCACTTTTTTACGGCCGCGCTTCTTTGGTCCCTCTGCCGCGGAAGTTTCTTTCGCCGTCTCCGATACAGGTCTGCGGCTCTGCTTCTTCGGCGTCCCTGTCTGAACAGTTTCCGCAGGCGCTGTTTCTGCCGCCGCTCCGCGCACGCGTTTCTTCGGCGTTTCTGCCTGCTCAGGCTCTGCAGACGCTGTCTCTGCCGCCGACCTGCGGCTGCGTTTCTTCGGAGCTTCCGTCTGGACAGGCTCCCCATCTGCTTTCTTTCCGCCGACAGATGGAGCCGCTGTCTTCTCCTCTGCTCTCGTGCAGGAGAAAACAGCAATACCCAGAGGCGGTATCTTGATCGTGATCGAATTTTCGCGGTCATCGCACACAATCTTCTTCGAGGATTTAGCCCGCGGATTCACATTGCCGCTGCCGCCGAATTCTTCACTGTCGCTGTTGAAAATTTCTTTATATTTTCCGCTGTACGGCACTCCGATCGGATGCTTGTCATAGACGAGCGGCGAGAAATTGCAGACCACAAGGAGATCATCCTCCTGCTTTGCTCCCCTGCGCATGAAAATCAGAAGATTCTCGTCGGCCGCCATGCTGTTGATCCACTCAAAACCAATCGTCTCATAGTCTCTGCAGTAGAGCGCCGGATGAGTCCGGTAAAATTCCGCCAGGGCTTTCATGTATGTATTCATCTGCCTGTGCTCATCATACTGCAGCATGTCCCACTCAAGCTGCACGCCTTCGTTCCACTCCGAGAACTGAGCAAAATCCTGCCCCATGAACAGCAGCTTCTTGCCCGGATGCATGATCATATAGCCACAGGCCGCACGCAGATTCGCGAATTTCAGTTTCCGTTTGCCCGGCATCTTGCCGATCATTGAGCTCTTCCCATGTACAACCTCGTCGTGCGACAGCGTCAGGATAAAGTTCTCGCTGTACGCGTAGATCATGCTGAATGTCAGCTCTCCATGATGGTAGGAGCGGAAGATCGGATCAAGCTGCATATAACCGAGGAAATCATTCATCCAGCCCATATTCCACTTGAAATCGAATCCAAGGCCGCCATCCTCAACAGGAGCCGTAATCTTCGGCCAGGCGGTCGACTCCTCGGCAATCAGAAGCGCGCCGTCCCCATCCTTTTTAAAGATGGAATTCAAATGTTTCAGAAACTCAATCGCCTCGAGATTCTCATGACCGCCGTACATATTGGCAACCCACTCGCCGTCATTTTTCCCATAGTCAAGGTAAAGCATGGAAGCGACAGCATCCATCCGGATTCCGTCCGCATGATAAACATT
The DNA here is from genome assembly GCA_947626965.1 of uncultured Lachnospiraceae bacterium. Taxonomy (GTDB): domain Bacteria; phylum Bacillota; class Clostridia; order Lachnospirales; family Lachnospiraceae; genus Choladousia. The sequence continues at coordinate 22,065 of CANQUH010000012.1, read as the reverse complement.
CTTCCAGTAAAGCGCATTCGCGATCAAAAAATTCCTGACTTCCGGACGACCGTAATTGTAGATCAGCGTCCCCCAGTGCGGATGAGATCCCTGGCGCGGGTCACGATGTTCGTACAGATACGTCCCGTCAAAGGCGGCAAGTCCATGCGTGTCACGCGGAAAATGCGCGGGCACCCAGTCAAGAATCACGCCGATTCCCTGATTGTGCATGTAATCCATGAAGTACATAAAATCCTGCGGAGAACCGTAACGCGAGGTCGGCGCATAGTAGCCGGTCACCTGGTAGCCCCAGGAAGCGTCCAGCGGGTGCTCCATCACCGGCATCAGCTCGATGTGGGTATACCCCATATTCTTCACGTACTCCGCGATCATCGGCGCAAGCTCACGGTAATTGTAGAAATAACGTCCGTCCTCCGGCTTCTTCCAGGATCCCAGATGCATCTCATAGATAAACATCGGAGCTTCCCTGAAATCAACCGTTTTTCTCTTTTCCATCCATTCCTGATCCGTCCATGTGAAAGAATCCAGATCCGCGACCACCGAGGCCGTATTCGGACGAACCTCGGCGCTGTTTGCATAGGGATCTGCCTTCAGATAAGTCAGTCCGCCCTTCGCCTTGATCTCAAATTTGTACAGCGCCCCGACCTTGATTCCCGGAATAAACAGCTCATAGATGCCGGAATCCTGGAATCTGCGCATCGGATACCGTCTTCCGTCCCACTGATTAAAATCGCCTACCACGCTGACACGCATTGCAAACGGAGCCCACACGGCAAAGTACACGCCCGAAACACCGTTGACTGTCATCGGATGCGCCCCAAGCTTCCGGTAGACATCATAGCAGATACCTGCGTTGAATTTCTTCGCATCCTTCTCTGAAATCTGCGGGGCAAAGCAGTATGGATCATACTCTTCCCGCACTGCGTCCTCACGGTTTGTGATCAGCAGCGTATAGGCAGGAATTTTCTGGCCTGGAACAAGCACGGCAAAATATCCCGCCTCATCTTCTTCCTCCATCGGATGCTTCGCATCATTCTCCAGAATTCTGACCGAGACTGCTTTTGCATCCGGAACGAACACCTGGATCAGCACCCCGTCATCCGTAAGATGCGCTCCCAGAAGATTTTCCGGATGGTCTTCTTCGGAATACACAAGGGCCTCAACACCTGCCCAGTCCATTAAATTATACAGCTTCTCATCCATATGGCATCCCTCCCAGATCTCAGGTACCGCAGCGACGGTCCTGGCAATGCCGCTTTCGTACCGTTCGTAATTGCAATGGTATACTATCCAGAATCAAAATCATCTGATCCTGTCTGTTCTATCAGTTTACCATTTTAACCGGTGAAACACAAGGATAATCTGTCTAATCCTAATCCTGAATACTGTGGATAAACAGTCCGCTTCGCAGCTTCGGTTCAAACCATGTGGATTTGGGAGGCATCAGAAGTCCTGCGTCAGCCACATCCAGCAGTTCCGCTATCGAGACGGGACAGACGGAAAACGCCGCGGCCCATCCCCCGTCTACTCTGCGTTCCAGTTCTTCCATGCCGCGTATTCCCCCGACAAAATCAATGCGTTCATCCGTTTTGGGATCTCTGATCCCAAGCACAGGAGCGAACAGTTCCCTCTGAAGCGCCGCCACATCAAGGCCTTCAACCGGATCATCCGCACAGTATTCTTTTTTCAGGGTCAGCTGATACCAGCGCCCGTCGAGGTACATGCCGTAAGTCCCCTTCTCTGTCGGCCGCACGGCTTCATTTTTCCTGACAATCTCAAATTTCTTTCCGGCATGTTCCAGAAACTCTGCAGGCGTATATCCGTTCAGATCCCTGACGACACGGTTGTAATCCATGATCATCAGTTCTTCGTCCGGAAACAGGACTGCCAGAAAACGGTTGAATTCTTCCTCCCCTGTATAACCGGGGTGTGTTTCCCTGCGCAGTTTCGCGACACGGACCGCGGATGCAGCCCGATGATGGCCGTCCGCTATGTAAATACTCTGAATTTCCGCAAAGGCCTGCCGGATCCGGCCGATCTGATCCGGATCATCGATCTTCCATCCTCTGTGCCGGATCCGGTCGGAAGACTCAAAATCAAACAACGGTGTCGACTGCTTCACCTGCGCCGTCAGCTCCCGGATCACCGGATGCGCGCGGTAGGTAAGAAAAATCGGCCCCGTCTGTGCTTCGCATACATCCACATGGCGCACACGGTCTTCTTCCTTCTCCGCGCGCGTATTCTCATGCTTTTTGATTCTGTTTTCAATATAATCATCCACGGACGCACAGGCCGCAAGACCGGTCTGCGGACGCCCGTCCATCGTCAGCTCATAGAGATAGTAGCAGGCTGTCTCATCCTGCCTGTAAATCCCGTCCCTTACCTGACTCCAGAGCATCTCCTTCGCCTTCTGGTAGACCTCCGGGGCATACATGTCATGCCCCGGCTCAAACTGCGTCTCCGGACGGTCAATATTCAAAAATGACAGGCGATCCTTTGCCGCCTCGGCGGCCGCTTCCTCCCGATGATAGACATCATAGGGAAGCGCAGCCACTCTCTGTACGTATTCCGGGGTCGGGCGGATTGCCCGAAATGGTCTGATATCTGCCATAATCTCCTCATTTTCTATTTGATAACGCGCACCTTGATCACGCCAGGCACCGCGCTGATCTTCTTTACGACCTCCGGTGCGACAGCATCGTCAAGGTCAAACATTGTATATGCGTACTCGCCTTTACTCTTGTTGCTCATATTTACGATATTTGTGTCCTCAAGAAGCGATGTAAACCGGCTGATCATCCTCCGGATATTCAGATGAAAGACAGCAAGGCGCGCCGCAGTCTGACATTTTCCTAAATTGCAGTTCGGATAATTCACGGAATTGACAATGTTTCCATTCTCAAGAAAATCCTTCAGCTGCTTCACTGCCATCACGGCACAGTTGTCCTCCGCTTCCGCCGTCGATGCTCCAAGATGCGGCGTGACAATCACGCCCTTCTTTCCGACAGTCAGCGGATTCGGAAAATCGCTGACATAGCGGTGTACCTTTCCTTCCTCCACTGCCTTCAGCACAGCTTCCTCATCCACCAGCAGATCCCGCGCAAAATTCAGGATCACAACGCCGTCTTTCATCTTTGAGAGCGCATCTGCGTTAATCATCTTCCGCGTCGCGTCCATCAGAGGCACATGAATTGTGATATAATCACAGGTACGGTAGATTTCATCCACATCGTTGATGTGATGAATCGCGCGCGACAGATTCCAGGCCGCGTCAACCGATATGTACGGATCATACCCGTAGACATCCATGCCAAACCCGATCGCCGCGTTTGCCACCTGCACGCCGATCGCGCCGAGTCCGATGATGCCAAGCTTCTTTCCCATCAGCTCATGGCCTGCGAATTTCTTTTTCTCCTTCTCGGCCACTTTCGCAATATTTTCATTTCCGCTCTGGCTCATGGTCCAGTTCGCTCCGCCCAGGATATCGCGGGCCGCAAGCAGCATTCCTGCAAACACAAGCTCCTTGACTCCGTTCGCGTTTGCTCCCGGCGTATTAAACACAACAATTCCCTGCTCCGCGCAGCGCTCAAGCGGAATATTGTTGACTCCCGCTCCGGCGCGCGCAATTGCCTGCACATTTCCGGGAATCTCCATCTCATGCATGACGGCGCTGCGTACCAGAATCACATCCGCCTCATCCATGGACTCAGTCTTGCTGTAATCCTCCGTAAAGTTGCGAAGGCCAATCTCCGCAATCGGATTCAGACACATATATCGATACATTTTTACAGATTCTCCTCTTCAAATTTTTTCATAAACTCCACAAGCTTCTGCACGCCTTCAACCGGCATCGCATTGTAAATGCTCGCGCGCATTCCTCCGACTGTCCTGTGTCCTTTCAGATTCAGGAAACCGGCTTTTTCCGCCGCCTTCACAAATTTCGCGTCGAGCTCTTTATCTCCTGTCACAAACGGAACATTCATCAGCGAGCGGTCTTCCTTCACGACCGTCCCGTGGAACATTCTGCTCTGATCCAGATAATCGTAGAGAATCGCAGCCTTCTTCTCATTGTGCGCCTTCATTCCTTCAAGGCCGCCCATCGACTCGATCCACTTGAACACCTTGCCGCAGATATAGATACACCAGCAGTTCGGCGTATTGTACATGGAACCATTGTCTGCATGCGTCTTGTATTTCATCATCGTCGGAGTGAACGGAAGCACATCGTCCGTGATCAGGTCGTCCCGCACAATCGCAATCACCATGCCGGCCGGGCCGACATTTTTCTGAACGCCGCCGTAGATGATACCATAATCGCTGACATTGACCGGCTCCGAAAGGAAACAGGACGATACGTCCGAGACGAGCAGTTTGCCTTTCGTATCCGGCAGCTTTTTGTACTTTGTCCCGTAGATCGTGTTGTTCTCACAGATATAGACATAATCCGCGTCCGGGCTGACCGGCAGATCGCTGCAGTCCGGAATATAGGAAAATGTCTTGTCCTCGCTGGAGGCAATCTTGTTTGCCTTTCCGTACTTCTGCGCTTCCTGCCACGCCTTCTTTGCCCACTGTCCCGTCACGATATAATCCGCGACGCGGTTCTTCATCAGATTCATCGGGATCATCGCGAACTGAAGGCTCGCTCCTCCCTGAAGAAACAGCACGCGGTAATTATCCGGAATATTCATCAGCTTCCTGAGATCCGCCTCTGTCTCATGAATAATGTCGTCAAACATCGACGAGCGGTGGCTCATCTCCATCACGGACATCCCGCATCCGCGGTAGTCCATCATCTCCGCCTGTGCTTCCTGCAGCACTGCTTCCGGCAAAACGGCCGGGCCGGCGGAAAAATTATAAACCCTGCCCATGGGCATCTCCTCCTTGTTAAAAAAATATCAAGCTGTTATTCTTTGATATCGTCCTGATCAAAAACATCCGCGATCGGTTTCCCTGCCGGAACCATCGGAAACACCTTGTCATCCTCGTCGATCACGCACTCGATTAAAACCGGTCTGCCGAGCGAAAGCGCCTTCTCAAGCGCCGGAGCAAGCTCTTCCTTCGATGTGACGCGGATTCCCTCAACACCGAGTCCTTCCGCGACCTTCACAAAGTCCACGCTGTCGTTCAGAATCGTCTGTGCGTAGCGCTTTCCGTAGAACAGGGTCTGCCACTGGCGCACCATGCCGAGCACATGATTGTTGATGACAATCTCGATGATCGGAATATTGTAGCGGGAGGCCGTCGCAAGCTCATTCATATTCATGCGGAAGCAGCCGTCTCCCGCAATATTGATGACCGTCTTGTCCGGATTCGCCACTTTCGCGCCGATTGCGGCTCCCAGACCATAGCCCATCGTGCCCAGGCCTCCAGAGCTTAATAACGTGCGCGGCGCCGAATACTTATAATACTGCGCGGCCCACATCTGATGCTGGCCGACATCGGTCACGATGATCGCGTCGCCCTTCGTCTGACGGTAAAGCTCCTCGACAATATACGGCCCTGTCAGCACTTCTTTATTATAGCGGAGCGGATATTTCTCTTTCAGCGCTTTTACGCTCTCATCCCACTCGTCATGTCTGTGATCCTCGATCCTTGCATTCAGCCGCTTCAGGACTTCTTTCACATCGCCGATGATGCTCGCGTCCACAACGACATTCTTGTTAATCTCCGCCGGGTCGACATCGATCTGGATGATCTTCGCATTCTTCGCAAAGCTTTTTGCCTGCCCAACCACACGGTCGCTGAAACGTGAACCCACCGTGATCAGCAGATCGCACTGTGTCACGCCGAGATTTGCCGCTTTTGTCCCGTGCATGCCAAGCATGCCGCAGTACAGCTCACTCTTTCCGTTGTAAGCGCCCTTGCCCATCAGGGAATCCGCAACCGGGGCATGAACCTTGTCAGCGAATTCCTTCAGTTCCTCAGAGGCTCCGGAAATCACTGCGCCGCCGCCGACAAAGATAAACGGTTTTTTGCATCTGTTAATCAGCTTGACCGCCCGGTCAAGATCTTCCTCACGGATATATTCCGTGCTGCGCACGATCGGCTCCGGTTTCTGCGGAGTGTACTCCGCGAATCCGGCCGTCACATCCTTTGTGATATCGATCAGGACAGGACCCGGCCTGCCTTCCTGCGCGATCTGGAAAGCCCAGCGCACGGTATCCGCAAGCTTCTCAACATCCTTCACGATAAAATTATGCTTTGTGATCGGCATTGTGATTCCCGTGATATCAACCTCCTGGAAGCTGTCCTTTCCAAGAAGCGCAACGCCGACATTCGCGGTAATTGCGATGATCGGAACGGAATCCATGTAAGCGGTCGCAATGCCTGTCACGAGATTGGTGGCCCCGGGGCCGGAGGTCGCCATGCAGACGCCCACCTTGCCTGTGGAGCGCGCATACCCGTCAGCCGCGTGGGACGCGCCCTGCTCATGAGAGGTCAGAATATGCCTGATCTCGGATGAGTGCTTGTACAGCTCGTCATATATATTCAGAATCGCCCCTCCCGGATATCCGAAGACAGTATCAACACCCTGTTCCTTCAGACACTCGATAAGGATTTCTGATCCGTTTAATCTCATAGCCTTTCTCCTTCCTGCACTTTGTATCCAACTCGGAGTGTAACCTTATTTATCTTTCGGCAGCTCAAGGACAGCTCCCCTGTTTCCGGAAGTCACAAGAGCCGCATATCTTCTGAGATAGCCGGTGGTGATCTTCGGCTCGCGCGGCTGCCATTTTGCACGGCGCTCGGCAAGTACTTCATCGCTCACTGCAAGATTCAGACTGCAGTTCGGGATATCGATCTGTATCAGATCCCCTTCTTCCACAAGCGCGATCGGGCCGCCGACTGCCGCCTCAGGCGATACATGCCCGATCGAAGCCCCTCTTGAGGCGCCGCTGAAACGTCCGTCTGTGATCAGCGCTACGCTGTCCCCAAGGCCCATACCGGCAATCGCGGAAGTCGGATTCAGCATCTCGCGCATGCCCGGACCACCCTTCGGCCCTTCATAACGGATGACGACCACATCGCCGGGATTGATCTTTCCGCCGAGGATCGCCGCGATCGCGTCCTCCTCGCACTCGAAGACACGCGCCGGTCCTTCATGAACCATCATCTCCGGAAGTACGGCCGAACGCTTCACAACGCCGGAATCCGGGGCAAGATTTCCCTTGAGGATTGCAAGGCCGCCCGTCTCGCTGTACGGATTCTCAACCGGACGAATTACCTCAGGATTCAGATTTGCACAGCCGGAGATATTCTCGCCGACCGTCTTTCCTGTCACGGTCATGCAGTCGAGATTCAGCAGATTCTTCTTTGTCAGCTCGTTCATAACCGCGTATACGCCGCCCGCCTCATTGAGATCTTCCATATAAGTCGGACCGGCCGGCGCCAGATGGCAGAGATTCGGCGTGCGCGCGCTGATCTCGTTCGCGATATCCACATTAAGCTCAACGCCTGCTTCATGAGCGATTGCCGGAAGATGCAGCATACTGTTTGTCGAGCAGCCGAGCGCCATATCCACGGTCAGCGCGTTCATGAATGCTTTTTCCGTCATGATATCGCGCGGACGGATATCCTTCTTCAGAAGCTCCATGACCTGCATGCCGGCCATTTTCGCAAGGCGGATACGCTCGGAATAAACTGCCGGAATCGTACCGTTGCCGCGAAGACCCATGCCAAGTACCTCGGTCAGACAGTTCATGCTGTTCGCCGTGTACATGCCGGAACAGGAACCACAGGTCGGGCAGACCTTGTTCTCATATTCCATAACTTCCTCGTCGCTCATCTTTCCCGCGACATTCTCGCCAACCGCCTCAAACATGCTGGAAAGACTGCGCTTTCTTCCCTTGAGATGACCGGCCAGCATCGGGCCGCCGCTCACGAAGATCGTCGGGATATTCAGCCTTGCGGCCGCCATCAGAAGACCCGGCACATTCTTGTCGCAGTTCGGAATCATGACAAGCGCGTCAAACTGATGCGCGATCGCCATGCACTCTGTGGAGTCCGCAATCAGGTCACGCGTCACAAGAGAATACTTCATACCGACATGTCCCATCGCGATTCCGTCGCAGACCGCGATCGCCGGAAACTCTCTCGGCACGCCGCCGGCCATTGCCACGCCCAGCTTTACCGCTTCTGTAATCTTATCCAGATTCATATGACCCGGAACCACTTCATTATAAGAATTCACAATACCAACCAGAGGACGCCTCATCTCCTCCTCCGTGAGACCGAGCGCGTTAAACAGCGAACGGTGCGGAGCCTGCTGGATCCCCTTTTTTACTGCATCACTTTTCATATTATATCTGCCTCCTTTGTATACTTACATTGAGAAATTTTTCAGACTCTCCCCGCAATCAGCGTACCCATCTGCACGGTGCCGACCTTCGTACAGCCGTCCGACATGATATCTCCCGTGCGGTAGCCGTCTTTGAGCACCTGCTTCACCGCCGCCTCAATCGCGTCAGCCGCCTCATCGAGATCAAGCGAGTAACGGAGCATCATCGCAGCGGAAAGAATCGTAGCGATCGGATTCGCCATGTCCTTTCCCGCGATATCCGGCGCGGAACCGTGGCTCGGCTCGTAAAGACCAAATTTTGTCTCGTTCAGAGAAGCCGAGGACAGCATGCCGATCGAACCTGTCACCATGCTCGCCTCGTCAGAGAGAATATCGCCGAACATATTCTCCGTCAGGATAACGTCAAACTGCGCCGGGTCGCGGACAAGCTGCATCGCACAGTTGTCTACCAGCATATGGGACAGTTCCACATCCGGATAATCTTTCGCCACTTCCTCGACAACGGCACGCCACAGCCTCGAAGAATCCAGAACATTCGCCTTGTCGACACTGCATACCTTATGTCTGCGCTTTCTCGCGATCTCAAAACCCTTGACCGCGATTCTGCGGATTTCTTCCTCATTATATACAAGCGTATCGACTGCCCGGCGCACGCCGTCCTTCTCCTCGGTATAGCGCTCTCCAAAATAGAGACCGCCTGTCAGCTCACGCATGATCATCATGTCAAATCCATCCCCGATGATCTCATCCCGAAGCGGGCAGGCCGCTCTCAGCTCATCATAGAGATAAGCCGGACGCAGATTTGCAAACAGATTCAGCGATTTCCTGATCTTCAGAAGTCCCGCCTCCGGACGAAGCTCCGGCGCAAGCTTATACCACGGGGATGTCTTCGCATCTCCTCCGATTGATCCCATCAGCACCGCGTCGCTCGCCTTCGCAATCGCGATCGTCTCATCCGTAAGCGGCACTCCGTTCACGTCAATCGAAGCCCCTCCCATCAAAAGTTCCGTATAATCAAGCTCAAATCCATATTTTTTCCCGGCGGCGTCAAGTACCTTGCGTGCCTCCCTGACAATCTCCGGTCCGATCCCGTCTCCCGGAATGACAGCTATTCTGTATCCCATCACATTCATCCTTTCCTCCATGGTGATGCCCGCAATGCAGGCACAAAGTCTTCTTTCACGCAAAAAGAACTTATCTCACTATAATAGTGGATTCCAATCTATTTTTCAACTGTTAATTTACAGGAAATTGAATAAAACCGACTTTTTTCTCCAAAAGCCTATACGAAAACTGGCGGCCAGAGGCCGCCACATTCGTACTGACACTGATTTTTCTTTCTTTAACAGACCCTGCCGCGGACAATCAGCTTCCCGCCGCAGGCACAGTTTCTTTCCCTTTGCTCTGCGCAGATCAGGCCTCTCCGGCTTTCTCCACTTCCGCGATGGCCGACTTTTTCATCGGAATACGGCAGTTTTTATTGCTTCCAAACTCAACGATGCAGTCCTCGTCCGTGATATCGATCACCACGCCGTAAAATCCGCTGGTCGTCACGATTGTATCGCCGACCTCTACGGACGCGATGAGAGCAGCCATTCTCTTCTGCTCTTTCTTCTGCGGACGAATTGCAATAAAATACATCAGGGCGCCAAGAAATACGATGTAAATCACCATCGTAATAAGCGGCATCCCGCCGCCTGCCGCGGATCCATCTGCCATTACATTCATCATCATCTGCGTTTCCTCCTTCTATAGTGCGCAGTCCCTGTACGCAGTTCTCTTTGCTGTCAGTCCCGGCCTGTCAGGGCAGAAACCTGCCCCGGGCAAATTTCCGCGCCGGCCGAAGCAAAGGCAGAACGGCATATCGACTGCAATAAGTACAATAATACACAATCTGCCCCTTTTCATCAAGCACTTTTTTCCTGATTTCCAAGATATCGGGAAATTTTTTCATTTTTGAAAGCTTTGTAGCATCCCGCGTCGATCGCGTCCCTGATTTCCTCCATCAGATGATTATAAAAATACAGGTTATGCAGAACGCACAGGCGCATGCCAAGCATTTCTTTCGCCTTCAGAAGATGGCGGATATAGGCGCGGCTGTAATTGCGGCAGGCCGGGCAGCCGCAGCCTTCCTCAATCGGTCTGTCGTCCAGTTCATATTTTGCGTTAAACATATTCAGCTTTCCCGTCGATGTGTAGACATGACCGTGGCGGCCGTTCCTGCTCGGATACACACAGTCAAAGAAATCCACGCCGCGGTCCACCGCCTCAAGGATATTGACCGGCGTTCCGACGCCCATCAGATATGTCGGCTTTTCGGCCGGCAGATATGGGACAACCGCATCCAGAATCCGGTACATCTCCTCGTGCGTCTCTCCGACCGCCAGTCCTCCGACCGCATAGCCGTCCAGGTCCATATCCGTGATACGCTTTGCATGCTCAATGCGGATATCTTCATAAATGGCGCCCTGATTGATCCCGAACAGAAGCTGATGCGGATTGATTGTATCCTCCAGGCTGTTCAGCCTGTTCATCTCCGCCTTGCAGCGGGCCAGCCAGCGGGCCGTGCGGTCCACGGAATTCTGAACATATTCCCGCTCCGCCACGCTTGAAGGACACTCGTCAAAAGCCATCGCAATGGTCGAAGCAAGATTAGACTGAATCTGCATGCTCTGCTCCGGCCCCATAAAAATCTTCCGCCCGTCCACATGGGACTGGAAATACACGCCTTCCTCCTTTATCTTCCGCAGATTCGCAAGAGAAAACACCTGGAACCCGCCGGAGTCCGTCAGAATCGGCCTGTCCCAGTTCATAAACCGGTGCAGTCCCCCCAGCTTCTTCACAACTTCATCTCCGGGCCGCACATGCAGATGGTATGTGTTTGACAACTCAATCTGCGTTCCGATCTCATGCAGATCCGTCGTCGCCACCGCTCCCTTGATCGCGGCAGCTGTTCCGACATTCATAAACACCGGCGTCTGCACCGTCCCATGAACCGTCTCAAATACGGCACGCTTCGCCATGCCGTCGCGTTTTATAATTTTATACATAAAATTCTCCCCGTCTTCCTGTTTGCAGGCATGTTACCATAAACAGAAAAGATTTTCAAGCGACACGCCGTATCAACTTTTGAGCATTTCCTTAACATCAGCCTGTTTTCCAATATTTTCGAGAAAGTTTTTCTTTTTTTGTGTAAATTTACTCTTTCTTTTCTCCTTTTTCTTCTTTTTTTCAGCAAAAAGGGACACATATTCTTTTCTCTGATTTCCTGTTTGACTGCGGCGCGCCCTGATTATAAGAAATCCGGCAAAATCTGCCGTATGCAATTCATTTGAAAATTTTCGACAAATGCTTTATACTAGGAAAAAAGATTCATATATTCCTGATCTGAAAAGGAGGCGCAGACTATTTCTGCACAAACATACATGGAGACAACATCAGTACATACACTTGGAATCGATATCGGTTCCACCACAGTTAAGATTGCTGTCCTTAGCCCGAAGCAGGAGCTTCTGTTCTCCGATTATAAAAGGCACTACGCAAACATCCAGGAAACACTCGGAGCACTGATCGGCAAAGCGCTGGAGCTCCTCGGGGATCTTCCTGTGTCCCCTGTAATTACAGGCTCCGGCGGTCTGACTCTCGCCAATCATCTTGAGGTCCCATTTGTACAGGAGGTCATCGCGGTGGCATCCTCTCTGCAGCATTTTGCCCCTCAGACGGATGTCGCGATTGAGCTTGGCGGCGAGGACGCAAAAATCATTTATTTTGAAGGCGGAAGCGTGGAGCAGCGAATGAACGGAATCTGTGCCGGAGGTACCGGCTCGTTTATCGATCAGATGGCTTCCCTTCTGCAGACGGACGCATCCGGACTGAACGACTATGCCCGTCATTATACCTCGCTTTATTCCATTGCGGCGCGCTGCGGCGTGTTCGCGAAATCGGACATCCAGCCTCTGATCAATGAAGGCGCGACGAAGGAAGATCTTTCCGCCTCCATTTTTCAGGCAGTCGTCAACCAGACAATCAGCGGCCTTGCCTGCGGCAAGCCAATCCGCGGCCATGTCGCATTTCTCGGCGGACCGCTGCACTTTCTTTCGGAACTGCGGGAAGCGTTTATCCGCACACTGAAACTGGACGAAGAGCACGCGATTGTGCCGGAAAATTCCCACCTGTTCGCGGCGATCGGCTCTGCCCTCAACGCAAAACCGGAAAGTTCAGCCACGACGCTCGGCGGGATGATGAAAAAGCTTTCATCGGCGATCCATATGGAATTTGAGGTTGCGCGCATGGAACCGCTTTTTGCGACGCAGCAGGACTATGACCTGTTCCTCGCGCGTCAGAACTGCAATACGGTGCGGACATCCGATCTCTCCTCCTACCGGGGGAACTGTTATCTCGGCATAGACGCCGGCTCCACAACGACAAAAGCTGCCCTCATTGCCGAGGACGGTTCTTTGCTGTACTCATTTTACAGCAACAACAACGGAAGTCCTCTGCGCACGACAATCCGTGCCATGCAGGAGATCTACCAGGTCCTCCCGGAGGGGGCCAGAATCGTCTGGTCCTGCTCGACCGGTTACGGCGAGGCCCTGATCAAGGCAGCCCTTCTGCTCGACGAAGGCGAAGTGGAAACGGTCTCACATTATTATGCCGCTTCTTTCTTTGATCCGGATGTGGACTGCATTCTCGACATCGGCGGACAGGATATGAAATGCATCAAGATCAAAAACCATACGGTCGACAGCGTTCAGCTCAATGAGGCGTGTTCCTCAGGCTGCGGTTCCTTCATCGAAACCTTTGCCAAATCGCTGAACTATTCCGTGGAAGATTTCGCGAAGGCTGCTCTGTTCGCGCAGCACCCGATCGACCTTGGCACACGCTGCACCGTATTTATGAATTCAAAAGTTAAGCAGGCGCAGAAAGAAGGGGCGGAAGTCTCCGATATCTCTGCCGGACTTGCCTACTCTGTCATCAAAAACGCGCTGTACAAAGTAATCAAAGTGTCCGATGCTTCCGAGCTCGGACGCCATATTGTCGTGCAGGGAGGCACCTTCTACAACGACGCTGTTCTGCGAAGCTTTGAGAAGATCGCCAACTGTGAGGCGATCCGCCCAGATATCGCGGGGATCATGGGCGCCTTCGGCGCAGCGCTGATCGCGCGCGAACGCTATCAGGAGGGCGCGCAGAGTACAATGCTCTCGATCGACCGCATCAACGCGCTGCAGTTTACGACCACAATGGCAAAGTGCAAAGGCTGTACCAACCAGTGCCGCCTCACGATCAACCGCTTCTCCGGCGGCAGGCAGTTTGTCAGCGGCAACCGTTGTGAGCGCGGCATAGGCAAAGAGCGCAACAAGGAACAGATTCCGAACCTGTTCGAGTTCAAGAACAAGCTGCTTTTCTCCTACGAGCCGCTCCCCGAGGACGAAGCAGTCCGCGGCATTGTCGGCATCCCGCGCGTGCTGAACATGTACGAGAATTACCCGTTCTGGTTCCGTTTCTTTACTGAACTGAAATACCGGGTCATCCTCTCTCCGGCCTCCACGCGGAAAATCTACGAGCTCGGAATCGAATCCATCCCGAGCGAGTCCGAATGTTATCCAGCCAAGCTTGCGCACGGCCATGTCGAGTGGCTGATCCGCAAAGGCATCAAATATATTTTCTATCCGTGCATCCCCTACGAGCGCACGGAATTCGGCGACGCGCCGAACCATTACAACTGCCCGATCGTCACCTCCTACGCGGAGAATATCAAGAACAATGTGGAAGCTCTGCGCACGGAAAACATACGCTTTGAGAATCCGTTTGTCGCGTTCACAAATCTCGAGACCGTGACCAGGCGCCTGAAAGAATGCTTCAGCGATATTCCGTCTGACGAGGTTGAGCAGGCCGCAAAAGCCGGCTGGGAGGAAATGGCCCAAACGCGTCAGACCATGTATGAGAAAGGCCAGGAGACTCTGCGCTACCTTGAAGAGACCGGGAGGCACGGGATCGTGCTTGCCGGCAGGCCATACCACATTGACTCGGAGATTAATCACGGCATCCCGGAACTGATTAATTCCTATGGACTCGCTGTACTGACGGAAGATTCGATCTCCCAGCTCAATCCGGTGGAGCGCCCGCTGATCGTCATGGATCAGTGGATGTATCACAGCCGTCTGTATGGCGCCGCAAATTATGTCAAAACGCGGAATGATCTCGACCTTATCCAGCTTAATTCCTTCGGCTGCGGACTGGACGCGGTGACGACCGACGCGGTCAGCGACATTCTGAACCAGTCGGGCAAGATCTATACCTGCCTGAAAATTGATGAGGTAAACAACCTCGGAGCGGCCCGCATCCGCATCCGCTCCCTGATCGCCGCAATCCGCGTGCGGGAAAAGAACGAAGGAACCGAACGTACGATCCGCCCGGCCAACATCGAACGTGTGCTTTTCACGAAGGAAATGCGCAAAAACTACACGATTCTCTGCCCGCAGATGTCGCCGATTCATTTTAAGGTGCTCCAGGCAGCCATGAATGCCTCCGGTTATCGGATTGAGGTTCTGCCAAATGACAACCGTCAGGCCGTCGATGTCGGTCTGAAATACGTAAACAATGACGCCTGCTATCCGTCCCTGATCGTTATCGGGCAGGTTATGGATGCGCTTCTCTCCGGCCATTACGATCTCAACCATACCGCCGTGATCATGACGCAGACCGGCGGCGGCTGCCGCGCTTCCAATTATGTCGGCTTTATCCGGCGTGCGCTCCGCAAAGCGGGGATGGAACAGGTTCCGGTGATCTCCCTGAATCTGAGCGGCCTCGAGAAGAATCCTGGCTTCACACTCAGTTTCCAGATGGCAAAGCGCGCCATGTTTGCTCTCGTCTTCGGAGACATCTTCATGCGCTGCCTGTACCGGATGCGTCCCTACGAAAAGGTACCCGGTTCTGCAGACAGACTGTTTCATACATGGGAGGAGCATTGCTGCAGATTTGTTGCCGGAAAGCCTTCCTACGGAGAATTCAAGAAGATGTGCAGGGAGATCATTCATGATTTTGACACCCTTCCGATCACAGACGAGAAAAAACCGCGCGTCGGCATTGTCGGGGAGATTCTCGTAAAATTCCTCCCCGCCGCAAACAATCACCTGGTGGAGCTGCTGGAATCAGAAGGCGCGGAGGCCGTTGTTCCCGATCTGATGGATTTCCTGCTCTATTGTTTCTACAACCAGAACTTTAAGTCCAGCTACCTCGGAACGAAAAAGAGTTCTGCCACAATCGCCAACTTCGGCATCTATGTGCTGGAAAAGCTGCGCCAGACGGCCGCGGAAGAATTTGCAAAAAGCATCCATTTCGACCCGCCGTCCCACATTGACCGGCTAGGCGCCATGGCAAAGGACATCGTCTCCCTGGGCAATCAGACCGGCGAGGGCTGGTTCCTGACCGGCGAGATGCTTGAGCTGATCCACTCCGGCGTCAACAACATTGTATGCACGCAGCCGTTCGCCTGCCTTCCGAATCATGTTGTCGGCAAAGGCGTCATCAAGGAGCTGCGCCGCCAGTATCCGCTCTCGAATATCGTCGCGATCGACTACGATCCCGGCGCGAGCGAGGTTAATCAGCTCAACCGCATCAAGCTGATGCTTTCGACCGCGATGAAAAATCTGGATAAAACGGTTCTGGAACCCGCGGTAAATGACCAGTAAACTTCCAATCGAGTAGGAGGCGGTTTTCCCTCTTGCTCGCCGCGCGGCCCGGAGGCTGCGTCAGCAGCCGATTTCCATATACGGGCCTGCGCATTAATGCAAAAACTTCCCGCTGTAAATCTCTTCCAAAGAAATACAGCGGGAAGTTTTATTTAATAAGAGGATTTTGTAAACATGCTTAAGCCCTGAACTCGGTGAGAGGGTGAACTGTAACCGGGACGTACATCACAGATCCAGCTTCAGATCGTTCTCCTTAATCCATCCGATTTTACGCAGCGGCAGAGCGATCAGCTGCGTCAGCACCGCCGGAAGCACAAAGCAGATCAGAATCAGTCCGGCCCAGTCCCAGGCGGTGATCGCCGCCTTCGCCCCGTTCGCCACATCACTGACCCATCCGGTATAGACGCCGATCTGCCCCACAAGTCCGCAGGTCCCCATACCCGAAGAAACCGCGGCTCCGTTCATCTGCATCCGGAATACACAGGTCGCAAGCGGTCCGGTGATCGCGGAGGCGACTGTCGGCGGAATCCAGATTTTGGGATTGCGGATAATGTTCGCCATCTGCAGCATCGAAGTTCCGATTCCCTGCGCGAAAAATCCGCCCCACTTGTTTTCTTTAAAGCTCATAACCGCAAAACCGATCATCTGCGCGCAACAGCCCGCAACAGCAGCTCCGCCGGCCAGCCCGGTCAGTCCGAGGGCCGCACAGATCGCCGCACTGCTGATCGGAAGCGTCAGCGCAATACCAACAATCACTGAAACCAGGATTCCCATGAAAAACGGCTGAAGATCCGTCGCCCACATGATCGCGTTTCCGACGGAACTTGCAGCAGCGCCGATTGCCGGCGCAAACGCCATCGAGAACAGCACACCGACAGCGATCGTCACACTCGGCGTCACAATAATATCAATCTTTGTCTCTTTTGAAACAACTTTTCCACACTCACAGGCGATAATTGCCACCACATAAACTGCAAGCGGTCCGCCTGCGCCGCCAAGTTTATTTGCCGCGCTTCCGACTGCAATCAGAGAAAACAGCACCAGCTGCGGCGCCCCAAGCGCATAGCCGATCGCAACGGCCATTGCCGGACCGGTTACATCCTTGGCATACTGACCGATCTCCACAAGAACAGCGATTCCGGCCTGCTCTCCCAGTGTGCTCAGAATTGTTCCGATCAGCAGGGATGCAAATAGTCCCTGCGCCATTGCGCCCAGCGCGTCAATGCCGTAACGGCTGGCCGATAATATAATATTTTTCCGTTTCAGAAAGTCTTTTACCTGTCCACTCATCTGTCTTCATCTCCATATAATTTCTGTAATTTCATGATGCCAGGGTCAAAAGTCCGAATCCACGACATGCTTGCATGTCGGTGGGTGAGTGACTTTATGACCCGCCCCAAGATGAGGAAAAAGTGGGGCAGAGGCCCCATGATTTCCGAATCTTGGGCAGGATTGTGGGAGTGCGAAGCGCGAAACAATCCGTCTGGCATCTTTTGCCTCCATGATGCCACGAACCTCTTCGCACTTCGTGGTCTTCGCTTTGCTGCGGATCTTCACTCCGTTTCGGTCGATTCTGAACGAGTGCCACTGACACCAGAACCGGCGCTAAACGTTCGCCACTGGCGCACAGCGCCCCGAAATCCTCACACATCCTCAATCTGCCAATCAATCGGCTCCAGCCCGTTCTGCACAAGAAACTTGTTCGTCCTTGAGAACGGACGGCTCCCGAAAAATCCCCGATACGCCGACAGAGGGCTTGGATGCGGCGCTTCGAGAATCAGATGCTTCGGATTGTTGAGCATCGATTTTTTGGCCTGCGCCGGTTTTCCCCAGAGAATAAATACGATCGGCCGGTCCTGCTCATTGAGAATGCGGATCGCGGCATTCGTAAATTCTTCCCAGCCGATTCCCCGGTGTGAGTTTGCCTGGTGTGCGCGCACCGTCAGCACCGTATTCAGAAGCAGAACTCCCTGCTTCGCCCACTTTGTCAGATACCCGTTATTCGGGATTTTGCAGCCGCAGTCTTCGTGCAGCTCTCTGTATATATTCACAAGCGACGGCGGAATCTCCACGTCCGGCTTCACGGAAAAGCAAAGTCCATGTGCCTGTCCCGGTTCATGATACGGGTCCTGCCCGAGGATCACGACCTTCACCTGAGCCAGCGGCGTAAACGCAAATGCGTTAAAGATATCGTCCGCCGGCGGATAGATCACCCGTGTCTGATACTCCTCATTCACTGTTTTATACAGCTTCGCGTAATACGGCTTCCCAAACTCCGGTTTGAGCGGGGCCAGCCAGTCATTTGAAATAGGCGGCATACTTTCTCCCTCCATTTCCATTCTCTTTTGATTTTCCTGTATGCAGATTTCTTTCTGCATTTTTGAATCTTCTGTTCCGCGGATATCCCACATTTCGGCAGCAGGCTGATCCCCTGTCATTTCTCCATATCTGCCCTGTTTTACAGCCGGACAGACACGCCCCGCTCTCTCAGATATTCCTTGACCTGACGGATTTCCAGCTCCTTATAGTGGAACAGAGAAGCCGCAAGCGCCGCGTCAGCCTTGCCCTCTGTGAGAGCGTCATAAAAATGCTCCATCGTTCCCGCTCCTCCGGAAGCGATCACCGGAATCGGCACATGTTCCGCAATCGTCCTGGTCAGTTCAAGATCATATCCTGCTTTTGTTCCATCGCAGTCCATGCTGGTCAGAAGGATCTCCCCCGCTCCGAGAGAAGCGGCTTTCACCGCCCATTCCACTGCGTCGATTCCCATATCGACACGGCCTCCGTTTTTATAAATATTCCATCCGGTGCCGTCCTCGCGGCGTCTGGCATCAATCGCCACGACGACACACTGGCTTCCAAATTTCTCCGCAGCCTGCGAGATCAGAGACGGATTCATAATTGCAGCGGAATTAACGGATATTTTATCCGCCCCTTCGCGCAGCAGCATGCGGAAGTCATCGACAGTCCGAATGCCCCCTCCCACTGTAAAGGGAATAAAAACTGTCTCCGCAACCCTCCTGACCATATCCACAACAGTCTGCCGCGCGTCCGAGGAAGCTGTGATATCGAGAAACACCAGCTCGTCCGCGCCGGCCTTGTCATAGGCGGCCGCAATCTCGACCGGATCGCCCGCATCGCGCAGATTTACAAAATTGACACCTTTCACAACACGTCCGGCATGAACATCCAGGCAGGGAATGATTCGCTTTGTGAACATATCAGCATCCTCCCTTCGCAATTTTGACAAAATTCTTTAATATGGAAAGACCGACCACCCCGCTCTTTTCCGGATGAAACTGACACGCAAATACATTCCCCTGTTCCACCGATGCATGTATCTTTGTGCTGTAGCTGGCCGAAGCTTTTACAATCGCTTCATCAGCCGCCTTCAGATAATAGGAATGTACAAAATACACATACGACCCTTCCGGAATTCCTTCGAAAAGACGTCCCGGATGGTCATACTGCAGTGAGTTCCATCCCATATGCGGGATTTTCAGCCCCTCGCAGTCCGGAATCCGCAGGATTTCCCCTTTGCATACGCCAAGACCTTCCACTCCGGGCGACTCATCACTTTTTTCAAACAAAAGCTGCAGGCCAAGACAAATTCCAAGGAACGGAATTTCCCTCCTGACAGCTTCCCGGATTACCTCAGTCAATCCGTATTGATTCAGTTTTCCCATTGCGTCCCCAAAGGCCCCTACGCCGGGCAGAACTATCCCATCTGCTCCGAGAATCGCCTCTGCGTCCCTGGTAACGGCTGCCTCTTCTCCGAGAAAGGCAAACGCCTTTTCCACGCTCCGCAGATTCCCCGCATCGTAGTCAATAATTGCAATCATATCATAAGCTCCTCACACCTGTTATTTTCAAAGCGGTCCATGCCCTGCAGCCTGACCGCGGGACATTTGATTTTATATTTGCTACATGCTATTTAATTTACCATAACCCAGGCGTTCATACAAGGAAAATCTGACTTTATTGCATAAAAAGATTAACGCGGTGCAGTTTTTCCTGGGTCTGCACAAAAAAAGACAGAACCCACAGAAAAATCTGCCCTGTCCTGTCTTTCCAAATCTGATTCTCTTTATTTCATGATCCATCCGGATTCCCCGCAGATGGACTCCCACAGCTGCAGTTTCCCGAAACTACAGTCTTGAATACCCATAGCTGTTTACAATCGCGTCAATCTTCTGCTTTCTTGCGCACAGCGGACACTGATTAAACTCATATGTCTGATAGTCGCGGAGATCCTCGCTGCTGAAGATCGAGTTGATATCCATACCGCCGACATTCTGAATCGCGCTGAAAATCGCGGAGATACCTTCGATAATGCCGCCATAATACTTCACACAGGACATAGCTCTCTCAATCGTACGGCCTGTCGTTGCGGAAGCGATGAGAAGCAGGCAGTGCTTTCCATAAATCATCGACTGCATATTGTCACGGAAAATCAGCTGTCCGCCCGGATCGATCTCAGGAGTGACAACATACATTGTGCGGTGCTGGTTCATGGACATAACACCGGACTCCGTAAGCGCATCCGCCAGATAAGCTCCGATCACCTGGCATCCGTCCAGACAGATAATTGTATCCACATATGTGCTCAGGGAATAGTTTCTTGCAAGCGTCTGCGCAGCCGCCTCAGCCTCACTCTTCCTGGATTTCATGATAGTCAGGTCAACATAGTAATTGATATGAGAGTGATTCGTCGCAAAATGTCCGGGAATAACACGCAGGGTAACATTTTTGTTGGCATGTGACTGAATCTTTTTCATCCTGTTTTCCATAAGAATACCTCCAACATATTTTAACGAAATATTAGAGATAACGAATGTTATCCATAACTTATGTCTATCATACACAACAACCCGTTTTTTTTCAAGACTTTTTTAGTCTTTTCGTACAGCTTTTTTTCTGTTTCAGTCACTTGTATGAGAAAATATACATAAGTTTTCTTCATTTACATGAAAACAAAGTGATGAAAGACATATAAGCAGAACGTAATTTGTGCTCAGGCAGACCGCTCAAACAGACAGACAAAATTCAACGGGAGAACATTCAACTGAAATGCCACGCTCTCCCAGCTCTGAAGCTGTCTGCGGCAGCCGGCTGTGAACCCGGATCAGCTCCGACTTCTGATTAAAATATGTTATTTTCTCGAATGGCCAGCGGATTACCTGCGGATATTCAAAACCAACTCCCAGTTCCAGGACACACAGCTTCCAGTTCAGTGTGCAGGAAAGCCAGCGGTTATACTTCTGCCACTGATCAAGATAACCCGATTCAAGATACCCCTCTTCTGATTTTATATGGAACCGCAGAGGCTTTCCGCAAATCGGACATACCGCATGTTTCTCCAGAATCAGGGCAGTACTTTCCCTGTCCTTCTGCTTTTCCGCAGGCAGTTTTCTGATTTCTTCCAGAATTTTTTCCCGCACAGAAGCCGCCTCCACAATATGTTCCTCACACTGCATTTTTTCCATGCTGCCGCAGGGGGCGACGACAAGATCTCTCTCAAACCCGCCCCGATAAACCAGATTATCCGTGTTTAAAGTCACCACAAAATATGGCTTTGCCCCCACCAGTTCCCGCAGCCTTTTGTAAGCGCATATCACCGCATCGCCGTCTCCAAGAGAACTGTAGTATTCACTCTTTTCATAAGGAAGCGCCGCATTGTCAAGTTTCAGCTCCGGCAGTGCGGGACTGAATTCGCTTCCAATTCCAATTAATACCATCTCTGCACTGCGAATCCTGTCCGCAATCTCAGAATACTGCAGTCTTTCTTTCATATTCAATCACTCCATTCTCTGATAAAACAAAATCAGCTGCAAAACAGCTGGTTTCTTTACAAGGGCCTGTGCATCAAACGCAAAAAAACTGCCAGCTGCTTCAACACAGTGACAGTTCTTTTTCTCACATACCTTCAAAACCACATACAGATTACTACATCCTCCACGACTTTTCAAGTCCTTTTTCCCTTTTCTTTCCCTGTCCTCTCTCTCAAACCCGTCCGCTCGGACAAGCCTGCGACCTATTAGTAGCAGTCAGCTCCATACATTACTGTACTTCCAC